>DRBW01000032.1 GCA_011042705.1 Caldifarciminota bacterium | reverse complement strand
TGTTTATCACGTTGGATTTGACCTCATCAGGTGGGAGACCTTTTTCGTCAGGGACTATCCTTACGACGACAACGGTTGGTGTTTTGTCTACAGAGTCGAATGAGGATCGATGGGGGGCGTCCCGACTGAAGTCGGGACGCCCCCCAGAAAAGAAAATCAGGAGCAAAGGAAACGGGAAAGGAAACTTGAAGGACGAAGAGAGAAAGAAGCTGCTAATTGAACTTCTCGACAGGTATGAGGAGAGGATCTTTAACCTGATTTACTGGAAAATCGGAGATTACGAGGAGGCGAAAGATTTGACACAGGATGTTTTCATAAAAGCCTATAAAGCCCTGGATAAGTTCAGGGGTGAATCGAGCTATTACACGTGGCTTTACCGCATTGCCATAAACCATACCAACAGGGCGATGAAGAAAAAGAGCCTCCTCAAGTTCTTTTCGCTCGACCGCCCGGAAAGCAGGAGCGCCTATTACGATCCCGAGCCCGACGAAGGAGAGAAATGGAAGGAGTGGGCCCTGAAGGCCATCAAGGAGAGGATACCTTCCCTTCCGGAGAAATACCGCGAGGTGATAATTCTCTATTACTTCGACGGGAGGAGCTACGAGGAGATCGCCGAGATACTGGGAATTTCAATGGGCACGGTGAAATCGAGGCTTTCCAGGGGAAGGGATCTCCTATCTCTCTGGCTGAGGGGTTCTGAGAAGGTGGGGAGGAGGTCGGAATGAACTGCGAGGAATTCAGATCGAAACTGGGTGAATTCGTAAGGGGTGAGCTCGGCGAGGCTGAAAGGGCCGAGATGGAGGAACACCTCAGGGTGTGCCCCGATTGCCGAGCAGAATACGAGAGGGAGATCAGGATAGAGGAACTGCTCTCCGGAGTCGAGAGGGTCACCCCGCCCCAGGGCCTGCGCTTTGAGATACTGAAGGAGATAAATCGGCTTGAGAGGAAGAGAAAAAGGTTGAGGCCCCTCGTGAGGTTAGCTTCTGCCTTTGCCATGATCTTTATACTTCTCGTTTCCTACCTGTGGCTCAGGAGGCCCGCTCCCGCCGAGCTCGAGGCCGCCGCCTTTCAGGTAGACCTTCTTTCGCCGCGGGATAAGGAGGTATACCTTCCCGATGAGGTCAAGGTAGTGGCCGCCCTCTATCCGGAGAGGGACTACCGATACAGGATTTATCTGGACGGTGAGGATGTTACGTCGGAGTCGAAACACATCGACGGCACGATCCTGCTCGAGCCGGAAGGGCTCGATGAGGGCTATCACAGGGTACTTGTCGAGATAGAAGACAGGGAAAGCGGCTCCAGCGCGGAGATCGACAGGGTGTTTTACTGCATGGGAGGAGGCTGAGATGAACTCACTTCTCGTCGCATTGATACTGCTTTCAGGCGGTTTTAAGCTCAAGGTAGCCATATCCCCGTCGGAGATCTATCTTAAACCGGGCGAAAGGCAGAGCATCGAAGTTACTGTCCTCGACAGAAAAGACAGGAAGGTAAAACCCGACGAAATAAAATACAGGGTGATACCGCCCGATATCGGAAAAGTGGAAGATAATACCTTCGTGGCTGAAAGGCCGGGCGTCGGTGTTCTCAGGGTTCTCGTGAGAAAGGGGAAAAATGAGGGTGTCGGCCACGCCTATGTAGAAGTCAGCTCAGAAGCTCCCCTCAGGGTGCTCATCAGGCCCATGAAGGCACGGCTCGAGGTCGGGGAGAGCAAGCGGTTTCACGTTTTCGTGCCAGGCATTCCGGAGGAGGAATTAAAGGCGACCTTCAAGGTCATCCCCGAAGAGCTGGGAGACATCGATTCCACTGGACTCTTCAGGGCAAAGAGAATCGGGGCGGGGCGAGTATCCGCCCTTGTCGATTACAGGGGGAGAAAGGGCACGGGAAGCGCCACAGTGGTGGTTGGAAGATTGAGCGACTTGAAGTTAAAGGTGAAGGTCAAGCCTCCCACGGTTTTCCTTATGCCGGGTGATACCGCTCAGCTCGATTACGAGATAATGGGCGAAAAGAAGAAGGGCTCGAAGGCCGACTGGTGGGTTGAACCTCCTGATCTCTGCGCCGTAGAGGACGGGAGGATCATAGCGGGAGAAAGGCACGGGCGCGGAATGGTCTGGGTAGTCGTCAGGAAGGACGGAGAGACCGGGATAGGAAGAGCCATGGTGGTCGTCGGAAGCCCTGGGCAGATGCCCGGGGTCAGGATCGAACCGCCCTTCCTGCTTCTGAGGCCCGGCGAGAGGGTTGAGGTGGACCTGAAGGTCGAGAGGCCCGCCATCAGACGGCTTATGCGGGGGAAAATGGCGGAAAAGAGGGTTCGCTGGAGGGTTTTTCCGCGGGGGCTCGGAAGGCTTTCGAGGAGAAGAGGCCTTCAGAACGAATTCACCGCCAAAAGGCACGGCGTGGGCTTTGTTGAGGCTGAAGTTGTCACGAAAAGGCGCAGGGCGTTGAAGAGGAGAATTCCGGTTATCGTGGGAGATAACCGGCTCGTCCTTTCCCCCAGGGAGGCAGTCCTCGCGGTGGGCGACGAGGTCAGGTTCGAGGTCAAGAGCCCCTCAGGTACCCCTCCTGAATTCAGGTTCCGGGTGTTCCCCGAAGGTATGGGTGAGATCACGCCCGAGGGCATTTTCAGGGCCAGGAGGCCCGGCGTTGCTTACGTTGCCGCGATAGTTCCCGAAGAGCTCGGGGGTGGGGGAGGGATCGCCATAGTCAGAATCGAGCCGCCTCCGGCTCCGTGATTTCTACCGTATGATGGTAAATTTGCCGCTAAGGTGTAGCTTTTTCCCCTTGAAGTCTGCGAAATAAACGCCTCCGGGCACCGGGTTTCCCAGATCGTCTTTTCCGTTCCAGCTGAAGCTATGAAGCCCCGCTCTGAAGTAACCCTCCCTGAGTTCTCTCACCTTTCTCCCGGCCACGTCGACAATTGAAAGCCGGCCGTTCTCCGCTGCCGGAAGGACGAGCTTTATAAGTGCTGAGGTCACATCGACGGGGTTGGGGAGAACACCGATATATGGTCGAAGGGGCGATTTGATACTACGGTGTTCGACGCCCGTAGGCCCTTCGGACACCGTTATCATTGTGTCGACGCCGAGATCATAAAGCACGGTCGTAATGCCCGATGGCCAGAAGACGAGAAGAGAGTCCACGTGTGTCTTGTCCCCCAGCCCGAAATGCACGATGAGTGAGTTCTGGGAAAACCTGCCCATACCTCCTTCGACGAATCGGAGTCCGGTGATGTCCCCGGAATACAGCTCGAGCCTCGTGCCTATGGCGGATGCGTTGGAAATCGAGGGCGATAATTTTACTTCAAGCCAGTGGTTGTCGTTGCCCAGGTTTTTGTACAGGATGTTCGTCTCGTTGAGGGTGGCCAGATAGAGGTCCAAGAAACCGTCGCCGTTGTAGTCTCCCCAGGCAAATCCGTCGGTATTGCCTTCGAAGGCAACGCCCTCGGACATGGCAACTTCGGTAAAAGTGCCGTCGCCGTTGTTGTGGAAAAGTTTGTTCGGACCATAGAAGTTGGAAACGTAGAGATCGAGGTACCCGTCGTTGTCATAGTCGATCCACATGGCGCCGTACCCGTCACTGAGATCGGAAACTCCTGCCTGGTCGGTAACGTCGGTAAAAGTGCCATCGCCATTGTTTCTGTAAAGTACATTTCTCGTATCAGCCCAGCCGTTTACGACATAGAGATCGAGGTCCATGTCGTTGTCGTAATCGCCCCATGCCGCCGATCTGCTCCAACCGGTGTTGCCCACGCCGGCACTGCCGGTAACGTCGGTGAAGGTGCCATCGCCGTTGTTCCTGTATAGAATGTTGGCTTCGGAATGCGCGTTGGCGAGGTAGAGATCGGGATACCCATCGTTATTATAGTCCCCCCATAGAGCTGCGCTCGTCCAGGTATAATCGATAAGTCCAGCTTCATCAGTCACGTCACTGAATGTGCC
>DRBW01000062.1 GCA_011042705.1 Caldifarciminota bacterium | reverse complement strand
GGCTTACTCACCATAAAGATTCTCCTTGCCATATATTTCGTGCTCATCCTCGGCCGGGCGCTGGAGGAAACGGGTTTCTCTGACAGGCTTCTGCGCTCCATGGAAGGCGTGATCCCCGACAGGAGGGTGTCACTGGTGATCCCGGCTCTCGTTTTCGGGCTGTTTCCCGTCCCCGCTGGGGCGATGCTTTCGGCGCCCATGGCCGAGAAGATAGGCAACGATATGGGCATTTCCGCCGAACACAAGTTTTTCTTCAACTACTGGTTCCGACATGTCTGGGAATTTTCCTGGCCGCTTTATGCCGGAGTTATTCTGGGCTCGGGAATACTGGGGATCCCCATAGGCAGTTTTTCGCTGAAAATGATGCCGCTCGTGGGTTTTACCCTTCTCGTCGGCCTCGTCATGCTTTTCTTGCTCCTCAGGGGCGATTTCGGCGGGAAAAAGTCGGGAGGGAGGATTTTCGACTTCCTCTGGGCCCTCTGGCCCGTATACCTGATCGTGTTTCTGGTCCTCATCGTGAAGCTGCACTTTCTCCTCTCGCTTCTGGTGGCTGTCGTCGCCATTTTCACCGCCGGTAAGGTCAGGCTGCGGAGGATACTGGGAGTTCTGAGGGAAGCTCTCGAATTCAGGACTTTCCTTCTCATTATATCGATCATGATTTTCAAAAGAGTGCTCGAAATTTCGGGGGCCGTCGAGGAATTGCCGGCAGCTTTTCTCAGCTATAATATACCGCCGCTACTGCCCGTTTTGGTCGTTCCTTTTATTGTGGGGCTCCTGACGGGGATAACGAACGCGGGGGTCGGGGTTACTTTTCCTGTTTTTCTCACATTTTTGAGGGCGGATTTCGGCCTGGTGGCGGTCGCGTACACTGCGATTATGTCAGGCGTTTTTCTCTCACCGGTGCACCTCTGTCTGGTTGTCACCAGGGAGTATTTCGGAGCAGAACCGGGAAAGATTTACAGGTTGATTATTCCTCCTGTTATCCTTATCCTTCTTTTCTCTGTGCTGTTGAATTTTATTTATTAGGGACGTTTTCGCCAGCTCTAAAGGGGCGGGTGATGAGAGATATCTTAAGGCATCTACTTCGCTATAAAGGAAGGCTTGCACTGGGGCTCCTGGCTCTCCTCATAGTGGACGGAGCGCAGCTCGTAATTCCCCTTATACTGCGAAAAGTGGTGGATCTCCTTGCCCTTGGCGTGGTCACTCCGGGTATCCTTTTCCGATATGGGCTGTTCGTCGCCTTTCTTGCTCTGATAATAGGGATTTTCCGCTTCGTGTGGCGCTGGTTCATAATGAGCACGACCCGGATAATCGAGATGGAGATCCGGAACGGGCTCTACGCCCACATAATCAAGCTGTCGGCGAGCTTCTTCAACAGGGCGCGTACCGGCGATCTCATGGCTCACGCCACCAACGACATCGATGCCATCAGGTTCGCCATGGGAATGGGCCTCGTTGCCTCTGCCGACGCCTTTATCTACGCCGTTTTCTCTCTTGCCATCATGATCACCCTCTCACCCCTTCTGACGCTTTACGTCGCCATCCCCCTCGTCCCCCTTATTTTCATAGTTCTCTGGTTCGGAAAAGCCATACACAGACTTTTTGAGAGAGTTCAGGCCTCCTTTGCCAACCTCACCGAGAGGGTACGGGAGGCGTTGAGCGGCATCAGGGTTATAAAGACCTTTGTCCAGGAAAGGGGACAGGAGAAAGCCTTCCGTGAGGCCAGCGAGGACTTTGTCAGGCGTAACATGGAGCTCGTCAAGGTCTGGGGCATGTTCCATCCGCTCCTCATGTTTCTCGCGAACATATCCATGGGCATAGTTCTCCTCGCCGGAGGAAGAAAGGTCATCATGGGGAATATCTCTCTCGGAGATTTTGTCGCTTTCACCAATTACATATGGATGCTGGCCTGGCCCATGATGGCAATAGGATGGGTGGTCAACCTGCTCCAGAGGGGCTCAGCCTCCATGAAGAGGATCAACAGGATACTCAGCATTGAGCCCGAGATAAAGGAGAAAAGGGACGCCATCGACAGGGAGATCGAGGGCGAGATCAGGGTCGAGAGGTTGACCTTTGCCTATCCAGGGTCCGATGCGCCCGTTCTCAGGGACATAACCTTTGCCCTGGAAAAGGGCAAGAAGCTCGGCATATTCGGGAAAACGGGATCGGGCAAGAGCACGCTGGTCCACCTGATCCCGAGGATTTTCGATCCGCCCGAGGGAACGCTTTTCATCGACGGGCACGACGTCCGGGACTACAGGCTCTTCAGGCTGAGGAGATCAATAGGCTTTGTGCCCCAGGACAGTTTCCTTTTCTCGACGACCATCAGGGAAAACATCGCCTTCGGGAGGCCCGATGCCACCGAGGAGGAGATAATAGAGGCCGCGAAGATAGCCGAGATCTATGACGAGATAATGGAGTTCCCCGACGGGTTTGATACCGTTTTAGGAGAGAGGGGAGTGACCCTTTCGGGAGGGCAGAAACAGAGGATCGCCCTGGCGAGGGCTGTCCTGCTCAACCCCCCGATCCTCATAATAGACGACGCCCTCTCGGCGGTCGACACGGAGACCGAGGAGAAGATCCTGAACAACCTGAAGAAGGTCATGGCGGGCAGGACGTCTATAGTCATTTCCCACAGGGTCAAGGCCATAATGGATTCCGATCTTATCATAGTTCTCGACAGCGGGGAGATAATCGAGAGGGGAACTCACGAGGAGCTTCTCGAGATAGGCGGTTTCTACAAGGAGCTCTACGAGCTCCAGATGGTTGCGGAAAAGATGGAAAGGGCGGTCTCAGAATGAGCGACAGGGTGAGAAAAAGCGCTTTTCAGGAAGATAAAGTCAAGAGCACCTACGATTCGCGCATAATGAAGTGGTTCCTCCAGTATCTGAAGCCCTACAAACATCTGATAGCTTTTTCTCTGCTCTTCCTGATTTTCACGACCTTCTTCGATCTGGCGCTTCCCTACATCACGAAGATAGCCATCGACCGTTACATAATGCCCTCTTACGGCGAGATCGTTCTTCAGGGAAAGAATCCCGATTTCGAGGAGGAACTCCTTAAAAAATACGGCGAGTTCTTGATCCCCCTCGGGGAGGACCGCTACCTGGTCGACCTCTCGAAGATCCCGAAGGAGGAGAGGGTATTCCTCGAGAAGAAGAGGTATATCGCCCGCGAGAGGTACGTCGTGGTGCGACCCGACATGGGTGAGGCTGCCCTGAGGCAGGCCCGGGAACACCCGGAGGTCTTCAAGAAAATCGGCGAGCTCTATATAGCCCCCCAATCGGCCCTCGGCAAACTCGAAAGGGAATCCCTGATGGCCATAAGGGGCCGCGATCTCTCGGGCGTTAAGAAGATGGCCCTGATCTTTTTCCTTTTTCTCTTCCTCAATTTTCTGTTTAATTTTGCCCAGGTCTATGTCCTTCAGTACATAGGGCAGAGGGTAATGTTCGACATCCGGATGAGGCTCCTCAGTCACATGATAAGGTTGCCGGTCGAATTTTTCGACAGGAATCCCGTTGGCCGTCTTGTGACCCGCGCGACCAACGACGTTTCCGCCATCAACGAGATGTTCACATCGGTCCTGATTTACGTCTTCAAGGACGTTTTCCTTATCGTCGGGATAATCTTCATTATGGGCAGGATGAACCTGCGCCTCACCGGGATAATCTTCGTTCTCGTGCCGATCATAGCTTATATAGCCTGGGAATTCAGGAAGAGGGCAAGGGATGCATACAGGGAAGTGAGGGCGAAGCTTGCGAGGCTCAACGCATACCTCCAGGAATCCATATCTGGCATCAGGGTCATCAAGCTCTTCGTTCAGGAGAGCAGGATGTACAACCGGTTCAGGGACATAAACAGGGAGTATTACAGGGCTAACATAAAGCAGATCCTGGTCTACGCAGTTTTCAGGCCCCTCATCGAGATAATCAGTGCCTTTGCGGTGGCTATAATAGTATGGT
>DRBW01000066.1 GCA_011042705.1 Caldifarciminota bacterium | reverse complement strand
GCTGGTGACGGTCGATGCCTCCGGTCTCGAATCGGGGGACTACTACGGCTACGTGATGATTCAGAGCAACGACCCCGATGAATCAAACCTGATAGTACCGGTATTTCTCACCGTCGAGGCATGCACTCCCGGCGACGCCAACGGAGACGGACAGGTTTCTACCTCTGACCTGGCATTCCTGGCCAATTACCTTTACGCCGGTGGCCAGGCTCCTTCTCTTTGTGCTGACGCCAACGGAGACTGCAACATTTCCACCGCAGATCTAACCTATCTCGCAAACTATCTCTATTTGGGCGGGCCGGCTCCCCTTCCTCCCTGTTCCGGTAAAACACTCCGTGGAGAAAACCATCGAAACATCATCAAAATAGCAAAACCGGCTTTTAAGGCCGGACGCAGATAAAAACTTACAGCCCTGCCAGTCACAGGTGGGCGGGGGCTTCGCAGAAGCCCCCGCCCACCTGTTTTCAAGTACACCACAAATAACATAAAAACAGCCTCTCATCGCCTTGTCAAGTTTTCCTGCCTGGTTATGGTCTCTGGATGTCACTGGAATCCCCTCCCCGATTTCCCAGTTGCCTCGCCCACTGATGCCCTTTAAATGAAAGCCCGATTACGATCAAAGATTCCCGGGTTCGTTGAGTGAGCCAAGCAATCCATTTTCTCCCCCTGCTCCTTGATTGTGTGGTTTCCGGATCTCAGAAAGAGAATTTCACCCTGACATCGTATTTCCAGCCCAGCCTGAGCAGCAACATCTTCATCTCCGAGCTGTATGCCATTCTGTCCTTTTTATAGGACATGAGAAGGCTCTTTCCCTTGCCCGGCAGGAGCTTTTCCATGTGGGGCAGGAGTCGGCTCAGGGCACCGGGGTAGGGGTTAAAGAGATCGACGAATATCTCCCCCACCTTCGCCTTTCGCGCCGCTTCAAAGAGTCTTTCGAGGTCCCTGTCTCTATCGGAAATCCCGGGGATCAGCGGAGCGAGAAAAAGCCAGGTTTTTATGCCCGATCCGGCCAGCTTCGCGAGGACCTCCACCCTCTCGTCGGGAGGCGGAACGCGTGGCTCGAGCTCGGCAGCGAATTTCCTGTTGTACGTTGAAAGGGAAATGCCCACTTCAACTCCCTCTATTTCCCTCAAAAGGTCGGCGTCCCTGAGGACCAGATCGGACTTGGTGAGAAGAGAAATTCCGCCTTTCCAGACTCTCAGGACATCGAGGCATTTGCGGGTGATTTCGTATTTCTTCTCGACGGGCTGGTAAGGATCGGTGACGACCCCTATCCCGATCACACCCGGTGCAGCTCTCTCAATCTCCCTACGCAACAGATGAGGGGCGTTAATTTTCACGTCGACGAATTGGCCCCACGGTTCCCTGTGCCCCGTGTATTTCCTCATGTAATCGGCGAAACAGTAGACGCAGCCGTGGGCGCAGCCCACATATGGGTTCAACGAATACCTGAGCCCCGGAATCCTCGTCGGGTTCAGAATCCTCCTCGCATATATCTCTCTTACGGCCATCATGCCAATGATATTGCCTTTCTGCCTTTCAATGGAAGACAGACACACCCTTCTTTTTCTTTAAGCGGAACTTCCGGAATCCCCCCACTGGATAGAAAGGACTTTAGCCGCTATAATTTTTGACGTGAGGATCGTACTGAGCGTTAACATCAAAGCCCCGATAATGAAGGTCTGGGAGGCCTTCGTCAGGCCTGCCGAGAGAAGCAAGTGGTGGCCTGAGGTCCTTCAGATAGAACTGAGGAAGGGCGGGCTCTTCTTTCACAGTTTCTATGACGATGAAGGAGTCGAACATTATTCGTACGGCCACGTGATGGAGATAGAGGAACCCTTTCATCTCAGTTTCGTCATAAGCGACGAGCACGGAAGCGGCTGGATCAACCTCACTCTCAGCCTCGAGGCCCAGGGCAACCTCACAAACCTCGAGGTCTCCTGCACTTCCACTGAAGTAGGTTATTCCGAAGGCCTTATCGAAAAGTACAGGGAAGTGTGGGAATCGCTGCTCGCTGCCCTGAAAGAATATGTGGAGGGCGGTGAATCCAGGGGCAACAACATCGAACACTGAGAGGCTCTGGCCGACAGAAAATTCGTCCCTTTTCTCCGGAGTGGATCCCTTACTTCCGCAATTGAAAAAGTTGACAGGAAGCCGTTTTGCTCTTTAGAATAAGCTTCTACGGGAGAAGAAAATGACGGCATTATCGACGGTCCTTCTTTTTCTTATAGTGCAGTTTCCTGCGCCCCCGCAGAACGTGAGGGCTTATGACACGCCGAACGATGCCGGTAACTCCATCACGGTAACCTGGGATCTCTCTCCCGACGATTCAGTGGTTTCGAGGTACGAGATCTACCGCTCAAAGGGAGAACCCTCCGTTGACTCTGCCGTGGTAGTGGGGTCTGTCCTGCGAGGAAGCACACAATTCGAGGACAATTCCGTTGAAAACAACGTCCATTATTATTACTTCGTCAGAGCCTGGGTCGACACGCTCTATGCCGATTCAAAGTGGAGTGCCGCAGCTTACGCGAAACCCCAGTGGTTTCACACCGGGCGCAAGAGCGCGCTTGTAATTCTGATCTTTTTCGGGATCCTGCTCTTCTATTACCTGCAGAAAGCCAAACAGGGCGCAGAGCTCTATATCAGGCGGATAGCTGGGCTCGAGGCCGTCGACGAGGCGGTCGGAAGGTCAACAGAAATGGGAAGGCCTATCCTCTTTATCCTCGGACTGGGCTTCGTCTCAGACATACCGACTCTGGCAGCCCTGGCGATCCTGAAAAGGGTTTCCAAAAAGGCCGCCGAATACGAATCTGAAGTCATCGTTCCCTGTTACGATCCCGTCGTGATGACTGCTGCGCAGGAAGTGGTCAAGGAAGGCTATATGGAGGCCGGCAGGCCTGATCTCTATAACGAAAGAAATATCTATTACCTCACGGCAGATCAGTTCGGATATGCGGCCGGCGTTGATGGCATAATGGTCAGGGAGAAACCAGGAGCTGTCTTTCTTCAGGGGCTCTTCTATGCAGAGTCCCTGATCCTCGCGGAGACAGGACATTCCATAGGAGCGATCCAGATCTCGGGAACAACAGCGGTCACTCAGCTGCCCTTCTTCATCGCCGCCACCGACTACACCCTGATAGGAGAGGAGATGTACGCCGCTTCCGCCTATCTTTCGAAGGATCCCTTATCCCTGTCCACGATAAAGGCAGAAGACGTGGCAAAAATGGTGTTCGTCGCCCTTTTCGTTCTCGGAGTGGTGCTCGAAACGCTCGCCGTTATAACCGGGAACCAGAGTTTTCATTTCCTTAAAAACTGGTTTGCCCTGTTCTGATGGAGGTTGAGGAATGAGGAGAGAGGTTCCACTTTTCATAACTTTCATATCGGGTATCCTGCTGGTGATAGCTCTTTTCATACCCCACAAACCCTTCGGAAATCTCGAGCAGAGGTTTAACGACTGGTACATAATCGTTTCCGGGTTCACCATGATCCTCGGAATCGACAGCCTGCTTCTGCACCACTGGAACAATTTCAAGAGGAAAAGGGAGGGCTGGATATATTCGATAGCTCTCATGCTGGCCTTTTTCATCACCCTGATCTGGGGATTTTACTCGGGAATCAAGGTGGGAAGTCCCTTCAAACCAAATGCTTCCTTCCTCAAGTATTTTTATACCTTTGTCTTCGTTCCCCTTCAGGCAACGATGTTCTCGCTCCTGGCTTTTTTCATAGCCTCTGCGGCTTACAGGGCCTTCAGGGCCAGGACCTTCGATGCTACCTTGCTCCTCACAGCGGCAGCTCTTGTCATGCTGGGAAGGGTCCCTGAGGGCAACAGGGCCTCGGTTTACCTCTTCGGGATCGCCCTTCTGATCGCCGCCATCGTCCTGCTGCTGGAAGCTAAAGAGCGTGTCAGCACATTTGAGAAGCTCCTGCACTACCTCGGTGCGGCCGTTGCCATAGTGCTCATCTACGTCCAGTACAGG
>DRBW01000069.1 GCA_011042705.1 Caldifarciminota bacterium | reverse complement strand
CTTTATAGCCAGGGCCATGGAGAAGCACAACCTGCACCGGAGGATCGCCCTGCGAATCGCCCTCATAATAGGAACATCAAGGAGAAAGCTCATCCTGGGATTCATGGCCGCCACTGCCTTCTTATCCATGTGGATTTCCAACACGGCGACGACGATGATGATGTTTCCAATTGCCCTTGCCGTCATAAGCCAGCTTAATGTGGAGAGGGACAGGTTCAAAACGGCCATGATGCTGAGCATCGCCTATGCGGCTTCCCTCGGCGGAATCGCGACCCTCGTGGGAACTCCCCCCAACATAGTTTTTGCAGGCCAGATGAAAACCCTCTTCCCCGACGCGCCGGAAATAACCTTCACCAGATGGATCCTTGTGGGTCTCCCCCTGACCCTCGTATTCCTGCCCCTGGCATGGCTATACCTAACGAGGGTGGCCTTCAAAGTGTCAAAGGCACCCATCGCCCGTGGCAAAGACTATCTCAGAGAACTCCTCGCCGAGATGGGTCCCATGAGAAGGGGCGAAAGGATCACCTTCACCGTATTTCTGCTCGTCGCTTTCCTCTGGATTTTCCGGAAAAACTTAACGATAGGAGGCTTCACCCTTCCGGGCTGGTCGAATCTGCTCGGAATTTCTAAATACGTCAACGATTCGACGGTGGCTATATTCGGCGCCCTCCTCCTCTTCGTTATTCCAACCGACTGGTCGAAATACGAGTTCGCCCTGGATTGGGACACGGCCCTCAGGATACCGTGGGGGATAATCCTCCTCTTTGGCGGCGGATTCGCCCTCGCGAGCGCCTTCAAAGTCTCCGGGCTATCGGAGTGGATAGGTTACAAGCTCGCAGTCCTGAAGGGAGCTCCCCATCCCGTTCTGGTCATAGCCACGGCCACCCTCCTGACCTTTCTCACCGAGCTGACGTCAAACACGGCCACAGCCACCCTGATGATGCCAATCCTGGCCGCAGTTGCCAGGGGACTCGGGGTACATCCCCTCCTCCTGATGATACCTGCCACCTTTTCGGTCTCCTGCGCCTTCATGCTGCCGGTTGCAACGCCTCCCAACGCCATAATCTATGGCTCTGGCTATGTGAAGATCTCCGACATGGCCAGGACGGGACTCATCATGAACTTCACCGGGATAATCCTCATAACCCTCCTCACTTATGCACTGGCTATACCTGTGTTCCACATAACTCCAACTCAGCTCCCTCCCTGGATGCCCTGAGAAAGGGGGTAGTCACGCTTACGGGACGGATCCTCATGCCACACGGCATGCCCTTTGCCCCCGTATTCACATTTTCCTGGAATCCACCAATTTTCTCTCAGACATCTGAATCCGGGTTTTCAGCCCCACGGCATCATGAACCCGAAGAGTCCAAATTCCATGTCCCGAACGGCGATTGACCGTCCATCTCGATATTGAAAACGCAGTAAAACGGGTCTCCCAAAATGCCGACATACCCGTTACCATCTTGACATGACGGGAGAACATGATTATATTAAATAGACCGAACGGTCGGTCGGGAAGCAAAGGCAGGGGTCAGGTGGTTAAGTAGAACAAATAAAGAAAGCTTATGGGTTTTGTGAACGCACAGAATCAGTTGCTTTTTATAGATTTAAGATATGGCTTTTAAAAAGCAGGGTTTCGGTCAGGTAAAAGGTAGATTTTGCAGTTGGTGTGTGGGTAGACTTCGGAAAGGCGTAAAGGGAGGGTAGATAGAGAAATGACAAGGGATTCAGCCAGGTTCAGAGAGGAGAAAAAGAGGCAGATCCAGAGAGCCGCACTGCTTGCCTTTTCCCGCAAGGGCTATCATCGCACCACAATGCGCGATATAGCCGATTTTGCGGGGATAGGGAAATCCACGATTTACGAATACTTCGACAGCAAGGAAGAGCTGTTTCTCTCCCTCATCGATTTCGCCGGTTCCCAGTTTCTGGATAGCATCAAAAAAGCCGTTAAAGACATCCGCGATCCCTATGCTGCCCTCAAAAAAATACTGAACGCTGGCACGCAGTCCTATAGGGACTGGCGCGATTTCCTCAAACTCGTAATTCACTTTTTCGGTGAAACAGCGACAGACAGGGAACTGGGTTCTTCCAAATTCACAGCGAGACTGAGAAATTTTTATGAGATCCTCAGAGAAGAGATAAGGTTGATAGTGGAGAGGGGCATCGAGGAAGGCATCTTCAAGGATGTGGATCCCCAGGAGGTTTCTTCCTTCCTGGTCGCCCTGATCGATGGCCTTTCTTTCCACTGGCTGATAGAAGAGCTCTCTCCCGACGAGAGAAAAAGGTACAACAGATGCTTCTTTAATCTCACTTTAAAGGGTCTTTTGAAAGACAAAATGCTCGAGGCCGGGGAATGATCTGGAAGACATCAAACTCAAAAGGGGAGGTGATCGACAATGTGGCAGAGCTGGATAAACTTTATCCTGGGGATAATCATCTTCATAGCTGCTCTCGCCCATACATCTGTGAGTTGGATTTATTGGCTCGGCGGCCTTTTGATCGCTATTTTCGGCCTCTGGGGAGGCCTCAGCAAGCCCAAAACTACCTCGTGATCATATCCCCCCGGCCTCGAGCATACCAAATATGGGAGGTGAAAAAATGAACCTGTTCAAAAGTAAGGAAGAAGCTGTAAAACTCCTTCTTAAAGCTATTGTGAGCAACGACAGGGCCAGGAAAACTCTCACGAAAAAATTTGAAAATTGGCTTCATAACAAGCTCCTCAAAGACAATAAATTCGGCAGGCCCGAAGCCGTGCAGGAAGACAAGTTTCTCATCCTGAAGGCACTTCTCAGATGCGCCGAGAGGAACATAGAGAGGGGATACTTCTCAAAGGATTTCGCGAGGAGGACCATTGACACGCTGGTAAAAGGTGCCTTCATGCACGGCGCCAAGGACGCCACCAGGGCTTATGAGGAGAAGTACGGATATGGTCCCCCATCTTTCCTCGTTCTCAGCCCCACCAAGGCCTGCAATCTGCACTGTCTCGGCTGCTATGCTTCATCAGATCCGCATTCGAGCGAAAAGCTCCCCTTTGACGTGGCAAGAAGGATATTGAAGGAAGGGCACGACCTCCTGGGCATAAGATTCATCGTCATATCGGGCGGCGAACCCCTCATGTACCGGGACAGCGGGAAGGGTCTCCTGGACCTTGTGGAGGAATTCAACGACATGTTCTTCCTCATGTTCACTAACGGCACCCTGATAAGCAAACATACGGCGAGGAGGATGGCCAAACTGGGCAACATAACCCCTGCCATATCGGTGGAAGGCTATGAGCTTGAGACCGATCTCAGGAGAGGAAAAGGAGTGTTCAAAAAGATACTGCGCGCCTTTGAAAACCTCAGGGAAGCCGGCGTGCCTTTCGGTATATCCGTTACTGCAACGAGGAGCAACGTCAACGTCCTGCTCACCGACGAATTCTACGATTATTACTTTATCGAACAGGGGGCCAGCTACATGTGGATGTTCCAGTATATGCCCATAGGCCGGGACATAAGCCTCAACCTCATGCCCACACCGGAAGAGAGGATGAAGCTGTACTGGCAGTGGAGGAAAATGCTCGAGGAAAGGGAATATTTCGTGGCCGATTTCTGGAACAGCGGAGTCGTCTCCAACGGATGCATCGCCTATGGCAGGCCAGGCGGATATTTCTACATCGACTGGAACGGCAACGTGACCCCCTGTGTTTTTGTTCCCTACTACAAAGACAATATCATCGAGATATACAGGAGGGGCGGCACGCTCATAGACGCCCTGATGTCCGACTTCATGAAAAAAGGCCGCGAATGGCAGTTCAACTACGCCTATTTCAAGCCGGCGAGCGAGATGGGCAATCTGCTAATGCCCTGTTCCATCAGAGACCATTACCTGAACTTCAAGAGGATAGCACTTGAGACGGGCGCAAAGCCTGAGGATGGGGCAGCTGCGGTTGCCATAAAGGATGAGAATTACGAGAAGGGCATGGCCCGCTACGACGAAGAGCTCAGAAAGCTCACCGAGGACATCTGGAAGAAGAAATTCCTCAAGCTGCAGGAGGAGAAGACGGGAGCGGCCTGAGCCCGATAAAATCGAGAAAATT
>DRBW01000059.1 GCA_011042705.1 Caldifarciminota bacterium | reverse complement strand
TCGTCGGACCTGAAAACCCTGATCGTGGAGTCGGAGCAGGCAACGGCGACCCTCAGGGTATCGCCGGCATAATAGTCGATGGATACTTCCTCTTCGTCATATCCCGAACTTATGGCCCATGAGTTGTAGTTGACGTTTCCGTCGTAAACGAGTTTATCGCCGTTCCACATCAGGGAGGGATCAGCCCCTATGGCTCTGGGCTCCGGAGCCTCTATGGCTTCCTGCGTTCGCTTAGATATAAACAGACGCCTCAGTTTCTCGTAAGTCTCCTTATCCCCACTTCTTCTCGCCTTTACGAGCTCTTCGTAAAGCACGTCCCTTTCCGGAAAGACATCGTTTTCTATAGAAGTCCCGATGGAAGTTTGGGAGGGCGTCGGCATTATGGAGTGCATCTGGGTCGTCCCGGCGAACAGGCTGATCGACAGGATCAGACCCGCCACGGTCATGTTGGTCATGTTTTCCTCCTGTTAAATTTTAAGGGGAAATTACAGGCGTCCCCTTGATATTTTTCCAACAGCTAAATATTACCTGTTTTCTAACGATAAGTCAATCGGTTAAACCACATTCCTCGGAGCTACTGTTCCAAGAGAGTTTCCGGGGCCCATTCAACGATCCAGGGATATTCGAGATTGTATAAAGGGCAACTTTGTATTATTCTAAATCATGATGACCGGAGTGGAAGGTGTCATTCTCGCCGCCGGCAAGGGAACGAGGCTCAGGCCGATAACGGAGCTATTGCCCAAGCCGCTCTTTCCCCTCATGGGCAAAGCCCTTATAGACTGGATTATCGAGAACATGAGGGAAACGGGGATCGAGAGGTTTCTGCTTAACCTCCATCACCTGGGAGATATGATCGAGGAATATCTGACAGAAAAATATCCCGATCTCGAATTCGTCTTTTCCCGCGAGGAGGAGCTCCTCGGGACAGGCGGGGGGATAGAGAGGCTTCTCGAGCTGTCCCGGAGCGAGTTCCTCTTGATTCACAACGGCGATACCTATGAAGAATTCGATCTCCGGGCACTGATCGCCGAGCACAGGCGGTCGGGGAAGGACATCACCTGGGTCATGAAAGACAGACCCGGCAACGTGCTGGTCAGGGACGGAGAGGTCGTGAAAATAGGAGAAGATGGCAGCTATTTTGCAGGGATTTCCGTCTGGAACCGGGACCTTTTAGATTTACTCCCGGGCGGAAAGTTCGAGATAATGCCGGTATTGAACAGGTTCCTCGAGGAGGGGAAGATCAGGATCGGCGCGCATTTTGAGAGCGCCTTTTCGCAGGATGCAGGAACTGCAGAGGGAATATTTGAGGTTTACCGCCACCTGATGGAGAAGAAAGGGATGAAAGTGGTCATAGAAGAAGGTGCTCGCGTTGAGACCAGGTACCTTATGGGTCTGGTCTATATCGGAGCAGATGTCGTGGTTGAGAAGGGGGCTTACGTCGAGGACGCCATACTCCTCGGATCCACCTGTCTCAAGCCCGGTGAGGAGGCGGTAAGGGAGATCATCTACGATGGACTGCGTAAAAAAATGGAAACTCGAGAAGGTAGCTGAGCTGAAGGGAGGCTCCGACAGGACCTTTCTGAGGGTGAAGAAAGGAGATGAGTACTATGTCCTTCTCTATGACAGGAGCCCGGCCTTCTTCAGATATCTCGAGATTCAGAGGCTTTTGAGGGGAGCGAGCATAGGAGTACCGGAGATATTTTCCGTTGATCTCGAGAGGAGATGTATTCTGCTCGAGGACCTGGGAGATCTCTCCCTGATGCGTTTCGTGAGGGGAGCCGACATCGACGAGATCCGCGGAGTCTACAGGGATCTTTTGACCGTCCTGAGCCGGATGCAGCGGGATCTGAGCGGCACCCTTGGGGATGTCTTCGGCCTCCGGCAGCTTCACGACGAGATAATTTACTTCGAGGAGTCCTTTCTCTCCCACTTCGGCGTTAAGCTCGACGAGAAAAAGAGAAGGAATCTTTTCGAGCTCAGCACTTTTATCTTTGAAAACAGCCCCTATGGCTTCATGCACCGGGACTTTCAGTCCCAGAACATCTACTTAAAGGACGGTGCCTTCAAGTTCATTGATTTTCAGAACGCCTATGAGGGGCCGATCTTCTACGATGTTGCTTCTCTCATACAGGACCCCTATGTGGAGCTTCCCAGGAGTCTGCGAGAGGAGCTCGTCGACCATTACCTTTCCCTGGTCAGAGCCAAAGGAGGCCGGGAGCTTTTCTGGAAGGCCTCGGTCCAGAGGCTCATGCAGGCTCTGGCGGCCTACGTGTTCCTCTCGGAGAAAAAGGGAAAAAGGGAATTCAGGAGGTTCATCGAGCCGGGGATGAGACTCCTGCGGGAGGCCTCCCTGGAAGTCGGACTCGATTGGCTCGCCAACCTTCTGAATGAGCTCCTCCGGAAAGTCCGCTCTTAGGCCTCCTGGCTATAAAAAGAACCCCGAAGCTGTCGGAAATCACCTCATAGTCGGGATCGTTGAGGATCTCCTCGAGGACTTTCCTGCCCTCCCTGTAACTCAGGGGCTGGTAGCTTTTCCATGTTGTGTCGACGACTATAAAGTCGGCGTCATAAAAGAGGGGGAAGAGGACGGTCCCGTCCTTCGTCGCCGCGTGGGCCGCCACATGGTTACCCGCCGAAAGTCGGCTTCCCGGAGGTATTTTCTTCAATAGAGCGTCGATGTACCTGCTTTTTCGAAGGCTGACCTTCGAGGGCGGGAGGTAATAGTAGAAGGGATAGGCGAGGAGCGACAGCGCTATGCCCAGCTGAAGCAGTCCGCTCCTCTTCTCGTTCAGGTTCCTCGCAATGAGGAAAAAGAGCCCCGGCAGTAAAGCCGCCGAATACTGGGATATCAGAAGGTAGTTGGGCCTGTAAGAGCTCGATATGTGTTCCAGGAAGGGCAATATGATCAGCGTGAGGTCCCTTATTTTCAGGAGGGGAAGGAAGCCGAAGGCCCCGAAGAACCTGATGGGCACCCAGAACTTCTCGATGGCGAAAGTTTTTCCGCCGTAATGGGTTTCGAATCTCGTGCCGAGATTTCCGAAACGCTCGATCATCCAGAGGGAGAGGGCGAAGTAGAGGATCGAAAAAAGCGCGAGATGGACTGCGAGCTTTTTCTTCCCGAGGGTAAAAAACAGAAAGAGAGAGACCGACAGCCCCATGATGGCCATGTCCTCCTTCAGGGCATATGTACTTATGAGAAGCAGCGATGCCGGGATGTCCCTGTTTTTCTCGAAAAAGTAGAGCGACAGGAGGACAAGGGGGATCCCGAGGGCTTCGGGGTGAAAGTCGAAGGCGCTCACCCTGTGAACGTAATAATTGACCATATAGAGAAGGAGGACCGGAAGGGAATACCGCCCGGCGCCCCTCGACTCCAGAACCCTGTGCAGAATCGGGATGACGGCGGCTATAGCGAGGCTCTGCAATATCAGGAGAATCCTCGGATCTTCCCGGAGGAGAAAGAGGAAGGAGAGGGGATAGGCCGCCGGCCAGAAGTGGCCGGAAAAGCCGTGACGGCCCGTGAGGGAGTCCCAGACCCTTCCGTGGCGAATCAGGTTATGTAATATGTTGGCCCTGATCCCGAGGTCGAAGGCGCTGCTCACGTAGAACCTGTATTGCAGGACCTTGAGGGTTGCTATGGCAAGAAAAAAAATGGTGCCGATGGTGAAAGCTCCCCTCGTTGTGATCGGGACATGCAGGTTCCTTATCCTCAGGAAAAGGCCTGTGAGGATCAATGAAAGTGCTATGAAAAGCGGCCTGTCGAGCTCGTGGAAGCTTAACCGGATGAAGAGGACCTTTCCGCAGAAACCCGAGGGAAAGGTCAATTTTAGCCAGATGAGGGCGATCCCATAGAGAAAACCGGCGATCAGGAGGAATGCCGCCAGGATGTCGATGTGGGAGCGCCCCGATTTCATCACATTATTTTAACGGCCACAGCAGGGCGAGACAAATCGTCCGGTTCAAATTGCCCCGGACTGGCTTTAAAATTTTCCCAAATGACGAGGATATTCCTTTTTTCCGATTCCCATTTCGGAGCCTCCGGCGGAGAGGAAGAGACGAGGAAGATAGAACTTTTTTGCGATTTCGTGAGGAGGGCAGAGGAGGAGGGCGACGGG
>DRBW01000096.1 GCA_011042705.1 Caldifarciminota bacterium | reverse complement strand
CCCGGCCTTAATCATCAGAACTGCATCCTCGTAAGTCCTTATCCCGCCCGCAGCCTTAACGCCGAAATCGGGCCCCACCGCCTCCCTGAGGATCGCCACGTCGTGCAGGGTTGCTCCCCCTTTGGAAAACCCGGTCGAAGTCTTAACGTAGTGAGCGCCAGCCTTTTTAACGAGCAGTGCCGCTTCCGCCTTCTCCTCGTCGGTCAAGAGACAGGCCTCTATAATGACCTTTAGGGTGAATTTGTAAGGCAACTCAGCTATTTCGGCTATCTCATCCTCCACATAAGCGCGCTCACCGGCCCTGAACATCCCAATATTCATCACCATGTCTATCTCCTGGGCGCCGTCCTCGAAGGCCCTTCTGGCCTCGAGAACCTTGAGCTCCTTTTTATTCGCACCCAGGGGGAATCCGACGACGCTGCAGGTCTTTATCCCGCTCCCCCTTAGTATCTCGCTGACGAGGCTCACATAGGCAGGATTAACGCAGACCGAAGCAAAACCGTATTTCAACGCTTCCTCGGCGACTTTCCTGACATCTGCCGGCCCCGCCTCGGGCTTGAGAAGCGTATGATCTATATAACGGGCCAGTTCCGATGCCGGAAAATCGATGGAAGCCTCCTTCAGCTTCTTTTCCCGCTCGGCAGCCCTTATGAGTATCTCCCTGACATCCATCGCGCTCCTCCTTTCCTTTAAAAACAGAATAAACCCACGGCTCGCCTCCGATCAAGTGGCCTTTCAACGAGTTTTACTTGAAAAAGCACCCGTTAACTCTTAAAATTCAAGCAGTTTCAAGGAGAGGATGACATGTTAGACATACGCTACTTAAGGAGCGAAAGGGAAAAGCTTGAAGATGCCCTCAGGAAAAGGGGAATGGATCCGGCGATCCTCGACGAACTTTCCGCCCTCGATGAGAAGAAGAGGAAGCTCCGCAAGGAAGGAGACGACCTCCGAAAGGAGAAGAACGAGCTGTCGGAAAAAGTAAAGGACCTGAAGAAAAGCGGCCAGGACGCGAGCGAGCTCATCGAGAAGATCAAGGCGATGAGCGCGAAGATCAAGGAGATAGAGGAGGAAGAGAAAAAGGTCACGGAAGAGTTCAATTCCAAATGGGCTTACATACCCAACATTCCCCACGAGAGCGTCCCCGTCGGGAAGGACGAGACCGAGAACGTGGTGGTGAAAACCTGGGGCGAGATAAAGGATTTCCCCTTCGAGCCGCTCCCCCACTGGGACCTGGGCGAGAAGCTCGGGATCCTGGACCTGAAGGGCGCCTCGGAGATGTCGGGTTCTCGCTTCTCCCTCCTCAGGGGAGCAGGTGCCCTTCTTGAAAGGGCGCTGGTCAATTTTTTCCTGGATCTGCACACGAAAAAACACGGCTATACCGAGATTTTCCCTCCCTTCCTGGTAAGGGAGGAGACCATCTTTTCCTCGGGCCAGCTTCCCAAGTTCAGGGAAGAGGTCTATTACATAGAGAAGGATGACCTCTATCTCATACCGACGGCCGAAGTGCCGCTGGCCAACCTCTTCAGAAACAGGATCCTGAACGAAGACGACCTGCCAATGTATTTCACAGCCTATTCGGCCTGCTTCCGCAGGGAGGCGGGTTCTTATGGAAAGGATGTCAGGGGGATCATAAGGATGCATCAGTTCAACAAGGTGGAGCTCTTCAAGTACACCAGGCCGGAGGATTCCTACGACGAGCTGGAAAAGATGCTGAAAGATGCCGAGGAAGTATTGCAGCTCCTCAAAATACCCTATCGCGTCGTCGCTCTCTGCACCGGGGACCTGGGTTTTGCGGCGACGAAGACCTACGACATAGAGGCCTGGGCGCCGGGCGTCAAGAGATGGCTTGAGGTTTCATCGGTCTCCAATACCGAGAGCTTCCAGGCGAGGAGAGCGGGCACCAGGTTCAGGAGAAAGGGAGGGAAGGTCGAATACGTGCACACCCTCAACGGCTCCGGCCTCGCCACACCCAGAACTTTCATAGCGGTCATAGAAAACTACCAGAGGGAAGACGGGAGCATAGAGATCCCCGAGGTGCTCAGGCCCTACATGGGTGGCATGGAGGAGATACGTTGATCTTCGGCGCTCTCCTCGCTGACGTGGTGAGGCACAGAAAGCTGGAGGACTGGCCTCAAAAGCAGAGGATGCTCCTCGATATAGCCGGAAGAATCAGCAAAAGGTTCGGGGATTCCCTCGAGTTTCCCATCGAGATGTCGGGCGGAGATCGCCTTGTGGTCCTCCTCAACAGGCCCGAAGACATCAACCGCCTGCTCCTCGCCTTCGAGGAGGAACTCTTCTTGAGGGAGGCCGACATAAAGCTCCGGTGGGGAGCCGGCCTGGGAAGCCTCAACCTCATGGACTCCCCCCACACCACCACGGGCGAAGCCCTCTACAGGGCTCAATCTGCCCTGGAATACGCCCACAGGGAGCGTCGCTCCTTCGCTTTCTCTCTCGGCAACGCCGATACGGATCGCCTCCTTACCCTGCTGAAAAACACAGCTCACGGCATCAGGGAGAGGTGGACGAGCAGACAGAAGGAGCTGAGAAGGGCGATTATAGAATTGAGAGAGCGCGGCTCCGAAATCTCCCAGGTGAAGCTCGCCTCCCATCTCGGAATGTCACAGCCGGCTGTTTCGAAAATGTTGAAAGCCATGCTGTTCGAGGAACAGGAGCTCCTCGAACGCGAGATCGACGTCAGGCTGAAATCTATAACCCCGTAAGGTTATGAGCCCAAATATAACCCTCAACGGCTATAATCTTCACCTTCTCCTCGAGCTCGTCGTCGCCCTCTCGCTCTACATTATCATCTTCGTGTACCTGCTGATACCGCGTCTGCTCGCGGTCCTATCCATTTCCGTCACGAGCAAGACCCACGTGGAGGATTTTCCCTCGATTTTCATCGCCGATTTTGACGAGATCTGGTACGACCCCGTGGAAAAGACGCTCTTCATGACGGACAGGTTCAAAAGGGATGACTATGAAAAATTGATGGAGAGAATAGGAGGCAACCCCGAGCTCAGGAAAACCCTGCGGGACCTCTTCAGGAAAAAATCGAGGGACACGGGCAGGCTAATAGGCCTTTTCGAGGCGATCCTGCTCCTGACGGTAATCCTCTACACGGGGAAGATGGACATCCTGGGCTGGTATCTCGCCGCCAAGTTCATTGCCCTGAACGCCAGAGATAAGGAAAACCAGCAGTATTACATACTCGGCACCATCATAAACGTGTCTCTGATTGCCATCTATGCTCTCCTGTTTTCTGCTTTATGGCGGAGGTTAGTCCTATGAACGACCTTAAAAGGGAGATAGTCAGGTTTTCGAAGCTCATGTACGAGAAGGGATATATCGTGGCCTCCGACGGGAACATGAGCGCCAGGGTCGAAGCCAACCGATACCTGATAACCCCGTCGGGGAAAAGAAAGGGGGAACTCAAAGAGGAGGAAATTCTCCTCATAAACAACCACGGAACCGTCATCGAGGGGACCCTGAAGCCCTCCATCGAGATCTGGATGCACATCTGGATATATGAAACCAGGCCCGACGTCAACGCCATCGTCCACGGCCATCCCCCTTACGCCACGGCCTTTTCCTTCCACATGCCCCGGGAATACGAGCCCCTCGTCCCCGAAATCAAGGAATATCTCGGGCCCTTCGGATTCGTTCCCTACAGGGCGCCGGGTTCCCGGGAGCTCGCAGAGCTCGTGAGGGAAAAATGCAGCGACCACAACGTTCTCATCCTTCACAAGCACGGCGTGGTGACGCTGGGGGAAAGCCTCGAGGACGCATTCAACAGGCTGGAAAGGCTCGAGTTCGAGATAAAGATCCGGAGCCTGCGGGGCACCTTCCACTGAGAAATCCCGACAACCGTATCGTAAAATCGGACTTTCAGGGGATTTCTCACAGGGGCTCTAACGAATTTCTCCTGGCCCTTAATTCCTTTTAATGGACTGGCCCTATCACCTGACCAGCAAAACCCTCCTCATCTCATCGATCCCAGGACCCTCCACCCTCAGGAAATATACTCCACTCCCCACACCTGACAGGCCAACCTCTGCTTCCTGCACCATTTTACACTCCCTCACTACTTTCTCATCAACCTTGACTATTTCAACCCCAAAACAGATTAT
>DRBW01000185.1 GCA_011042705.1 Caldifarciminota bacterium | reverse complement strand
GTGTAAGTCATTTCAGTTGACCTCGTGTCCTTCTTCTGCCTTATATACCGACCTAAACAACCTGTGCAGCTCCCCAAGTACATTCTTGAACTTCGGCTCCGGCTTTAGCCATCTCCTCTCCTTCAATCTCCTCAAATATATCTGCCACTTCGCATAAAGCACCTCTCTGCTCTGAAAATACCCACCTGTGTTTATTCTTATCTTCTCTAACTCCTTGTGTAAGTTCTCCGACGCATTCGTCGACTTCACCCTCGACCTCACTTCCATCGGAAACCTCGTAAATGCCATCCATTGGGAATGATTCAGGGAAAAGGGGGCTGTTTTCCTTTATCATTTAACCATGATCGAAGCCATATATGAGAACCTGTGTCCGGTCTGTGGTGGGGACCTCACCTCGGGGGAGATCAAAGAAAAGAAATGCAGGAAAAAGGGGCTTCCCCTCTTTGACCCGCCGTGGAGGGAAGACCTCGAAACCCTGGAGGAGCTCTTTCGGAAGGTCGTGGGCTCCGAGCCGAAACCGGTTCAGAGGGCATGGATGAAAAGACTCCTCTCCGGCGACAGCTTCTCGGTGGTGGCTCCGACGGGTCTGGGCAAAACATCCTTCGGCATCGTTGCCTCTCTCTTCATGTCCTCTAAAGGCAGAAAGAGCTACGTAGTGCTCCCCACATCGGTCCTGGTCGAGGAAATAGGAAACAAGCTCACCCGGCACGATTCCAGAACCGCGATTTACCACGGCAGGCTCAAAAAGTCCGAGAAAGAAAAGACCCTCCAGAGGATAAGGGACGGCGACTTCAGCATACTTGTAACCACCGCCCAGTTTCTCGCGAGAAACTTCGAGATGCTTGAGGGAAAAGTTTTCGATTTCATATTCGTGGACGACGTCGATTCCATATTGAAAGCCTCGGGAAATGTCGACAGGATACTTCACCTCCTCGGTTTTCAGAGACAGAAAGGAAAATGGCTCCGTGAGGGGAAACACGGCATACTTATAGTCTCAACTGCGACGGCGAAAAAGGGGCGGAAAGCCCAGCTCCTCCGGGAACTCCTCGGGATAGACGTCGGCTCGAGCCGATTCCTTCTCAGGAACGTGGAGGACATCTATCTCCCGGAAAGAAATCTGGAGAGGCTCTCCTCGATATTGAAATCCATGGGAACGGGCGGCCTCATATTCGCACCTTCTGAGGAAGAATCGGAAACCATCAGAAATGAGCTCGGGGCGGAATACAGAATAGGACTTGCCACATCCCGCTCCAGAAAGGATTTTGAGAGATTCAAGGAGGGCGAATTAGACATTCTCGTCGGAACCTCGCATTACTACGGTGTCCTCGTAAGGGGGCTCGACCTGCCCGAGAGGATAAGGTACGCGGTTTTTTACGGAGCGCCCTCCATTAGAATTGCTCTGCGTGACCTCGAAAACCTTCCCGACGGAATGTTAAAGCTGCTCTTTTTTGCTCTTCGCGCCGATCCGATTCTCAGGGAAGTCGTCAACCCTTTAAAAGAACGGGAGAAAGTCCTCAAGAGGATCGCGGAGATAATGGAGAACCCCGAAGGCCAGGCGGAAGACTTTGTCCTCAGAAAGGGCGAGATCCTTTTTCCGGACCTGAGGACATACCTCCAGGCCTCGGGCAGGACTTCCCGCCTCACCGTGTGGGGGCTCACGAAGGGGGCATCTTTTCTCCTGGAGGAAGACAGGATGCTGCTCAATGCCTTCATAAAGAGGGCATCCTATTACGACGTAGACTTCAGGCCTTTCCACGATGTAAACCTCGAGGGCCTCCGTATGGAACTGGAGGAATCCAGAAAAAAGATAAAGCTCCGGGAGAGAAAGGACATACTGCCGGTTCTGTTCGTGGTGGAGAGCCCCACGAAGGCCCGACAGATAGCGAGATTCTTCGGTCAACCTGCGACCAGGGTCTTCAGAGACGAGGAGGGAGTGGGGCTCGTGGCCTACGAAGTTCCCACCGAGAACTTCGTTCTCACTGTCACGGCCTCTCTCGGCCACATCACCGATCTAACGACCGGCAGGGGAATTTATGGAGTCGAGAAATCCAACGGCACTTTCGTCCCCGTCTACAATTCCATAAAGAAGTGCAAGCGATGCGGTTATCAGTATACTCGCGACGGAAAGTGTCCCCTCTGCGGGGGAGATCCCCTCGATTCGAGGGAGCGCATTAAGCTCTTGAGAAAACTGGCCCTCGAGGCCGAACACGTGATAGTGGGCACCGACCCTGACAGGGAAGGCGAAAAGATCGCGTGGGACGTACTGATGATGCTCTCTCCTTACGTGAGAACCGCCAGGAGGGCAGAGTTCCACGAGGTCACTAAAAAGGCAATACAATCGGCCCTCAGAGAGCTCAGGGAGCTCGAGGAAAAGACCGTGGAGGCCCAGATAGCCCGCAGGGTAGAGGACAGGTGGTTCGGTTTCAGGCTCAGCGAGATCCTCCAGAAGAGGTTCAGGGATAGAAATCTCTCGGCCGGCAGAGCTCAGACGCCGGTCCTCGGATGGATAATAGAGCGATGCGATGAACACAGGAAACGCGTGAAGATCGGCACCCTAAGGGAGCTCGGATTGACCATCGAAAACCCGCCTTATGAGAAGGTGAGAGTTAAAATCGAAAAGGTGGAGGAAAAGACCGAAGAGAGAACGCCGCCGCCTCCCTTTACGACGGACACGCTGCTCGAGGACGCCAACAGGTTCCTGAAGCTTTCCGCCGACGAGGCCATGCGGATCGCCCAGGAACTCTTTGAAAACGGATTGATCACGTATCACAGAACCGACAGCACGAGGGTTAGCGACAGAGGAATTCAGGTGGCGCGGGAATTCCTCGGAGACAAATTTCACCGGCGCGAGTGGAAGGGAGAGGGAGCCCACGAGTGCATCAGGCCCACCAGGCCCATCGACAGGGAAAGGCTGCTGAGGCTCGTCCTGGAGAACGTGATCCACACATCAACCCCCATCACGAGGAAGCACCTGGCCCTTTATGACCTCATTTTCAGGAGGTTTATGGCCTCCCAGGCCGAGAGCGCCGTAGTGAGAAAAGTGAGTTATTCGCTAAAGCTTCCCGATAGAGAGCTCACCGTCGAAAGGATTGTCGAAGCTCGCGGAAGATGCTTCGAACTCTATAAGTTCCTGAAAGTGGAAAAAGGGCTTCCCATCGGCGAGGCCGAATATGAACTTCAGATACGTTATGTCCCCAAAGCTCCCCTCTATACCCAGTCCGACGTCATAAGGCTCATGAAGGAAAAGGGCATAGGACGCCCCTCAACTTATTCCCAGATCCTCAACAAACTTTTCGCCCGCAAATACATATTTGAGAAAAATGGGAGGCTGATCGCCACGAGAAGGGGCAGGATCATATACCTTTACCTCAGGACAAATTACTCAAAGTACGTATCGGAAGAAACGACGAGGGAGCTCGAAAAAGTCATGGATAGCATCGAAAAGGGCGAAAGAGAGCTCCAGGGAGTGCTCCATGAACTCTACGCCGATCTCACCCTTCTAAGGTAGAGGAGAGAAACGCACACGGCGCGATTTTTAAAGCCAATCTGCTGCGGACTTACTGGCCGACTATCTCCACGAGCTCTATCTCGAAAGTCAGATCCTTGCCCGCCAGCGGATGGTTGGCATCGAGCTTGACGGTAGTGTCCGTGATCTCGATGACCTTAACGATCAGGACCTGGCCGTCGGCCTGTCTGACCTCGAGTTTCTGACCGATCTCGGGCTGAAGGTCAGGGGGCATCTGGTCGCGGCCGATCTCGAGTATCATCTCCTCGTAATAGGGTCCAAAGGCCTCTTCGGCCGGAACCCTGACTGTCTTTTTCTCACCAGGTTCCATGCCCACAACGGCGTTCTCGAAGCCCGGAATTATCTGTCCATCGCCTATGGTAAACTCCAGGGGTTCCCGATCCAGAGATGTATCGAAAACGCTCCCGTCGTCCAGTTTTCCAGTGTAGTGTACCCTTACGGTATCACCCAATTTTGCCTGTGACATACAAATCCTCCTCTTATTGAGATTCCGATCGGCAGTGAGGATAAAAGAAAAAGTCCCCAAAACCGAAAGGAACAGTTCTGAGTTGATTATAAAGGCCTTCGACCCAAATTGCAAACGAACGGCGATGTAATAAGCTCTAAATCGGCCGTACC
>DRBW01000249.1 GCA_011042705.1 Caldifarciminota bacterium | reverse complement strand
GGCGACATAAGCTGCGATGTGGGAGGAGCTGTGGAGTTCACGCTCAAATGCACCGACCCCGGCAATCCAGCCTTTACCTATTTCCCCGGAGATGGCAGGCTTGAAGACGGAGTGAAGGCCGACGGCATCACCGTTCTCGCCGTGGACAATCTCCCGGCGGAACTCGCCAGGGATTCCTCCGATTACTTCAGCCATGTCCTTAAAAATTACGTCCCCGACATAGTGAGGGCCGATTACAGCCGGGACTTCGATGAGGTGAACCTCCCGGCTCCCATAAAGCGGGCAGTGATCGTCTACAGGGGTAACCTCACGCCCGATTACCTCTATTTGAGAGAACATCTCGGTTAATTTGAAAGGAGGCAGCGATGAAAAGGGTTTTGATCCTCGGCGCCGGCCTTGTTGCCAAGCCGATAGTAAGATATCTTCTCGATCACGACGATTTCGAGGTGACCGTAGCGACCAGAACGGTGAGCAAGGCAGAGAGGATAATAGCAGGACACCCGAGGGGAAAAGCGGTTCAGTGGACCGTAGATAACACCGAAGGGCTTAAGGCTCTTGTGGGAAACAATGACCTCGTGGTGAGCCTGCTCCCTTATGTCTATCACGTTATGGTCGCCCGGGAATGCATCGCGCAGAAAAAGCACCTCGTGACCACATCTTATGTCAAACCCGAAATGAGAGCCCTCGATGCCGACGCCAGGAAGGCGGGCGTCCTCCTTCTCAACGAGATAGGGCTGGACCCTGGCATAGATCACATGTCGGCGATGAGGACGATCCACGATATCAAGAACAGAGGCGGGAGGATCGTGAGCTTTAATTCCTACTGCGGTGCCCTTCCTGCCCCTGAGGCCGCCGACAACCCCTGGAAATACAAATTTTCATGGAGTCCCCGGGGAGTGGTGCTGGCTGCCAAGAACAGCGCCCGATATCTGAAGGACGGAAAGGAAATTTCGATACCGGCCGAGGAGCTCTTCAAAAACTATTTCACAACTCAGGTGGAAGGCATAGGGGAGCTCGAGGTTTATCCCAACAGGGATTCGGTGAGCTACATAGAGACCTACAGCGTTCACGGAATAGAGACTATTTTCAGGGGAACCCTGAGATATCCAGGGTGGTGTGAAACCTGGGCGGCCGTGGGCAAACTCGGCCTTCTCTCGGAGGAAGAGATCTCCCTCGGTGGTATGAGTTACAGGGATTTCGTGGCGAAACTCATGGGCATCGAAGGGGATCCCGAAAAGACCCTGCCCCAGTTCCTCGGCGTTCCCGAAGATTCCCATGTCATCGAGAAATTCAGGTGGCTTGGCCTCTTGAGCGATGAGAGGGTTCCCTTCGAGAAGAGCACTCCCCTCGATGTTTTCGCCGATCTGCTGGAGAAAAAGCTCCAGTACAAAGAGGGCGAGCGGGATATGGTGATCCTCAAGGACGTCGTGGTCGGAGAGTTTCCCAACGGCAAAAGGGAAAAGATAACCTCGACTCTCATCGATTTCGGGAAGATAGGGAATGAGACAGCTGTGGCCAGGACGGTCAGCCTTCCGGCGGCAGCGGCTGTTCGCTTCATCCTCGAGGGAAAGATAAATCTTTCCGGCGTTTATATCCCTGTCGTTCCCGAGATATACAAGCCCGTCCTTGAGGAACTCGAGAGGCTCGGCATGAAGATGACGGAAACTGTGGAGGAGCTGTAGACCGTAGTTCCGAATTTTTAATGGAACCCGCGGCCGGATAGATTTCTGGGGCCAGAGAGACTAACTTCACTGAAACAGAGGTTGGAGAGCAGGTTATTCCCGATTTACAATGAAATAACCCCTGAAAATCCAACAGGGATTAAAAACCTTTGTATCTTTCCGTGAGATCCAGATTTCCTGACTCCGGGAAACCAGATCCGCCGTTTTGAGCTTGTCTCGGGGTGGGCCGACCTTCGGTCGGCCCACCCCGAGACGTCATTTTTATTTCTTGATCTTCTCTATTTCCTTCTTGAGCCACTCGACTACTTCGTCGCTATCCCCCTTCATAAGCTCCTTCAGCTCGTCGGGATTGGACATCTCGATCTCAAAAAGCCAGCCCTCTCCGTAAGGATCTTTGTTCACTATGGAGGGATCGTCCTCGAGCTCCTCGTTGACCTTAGTGACGGTTCCGGAGACCGGCGCATAGATCTTTCCCAGCCACTTGCCGGTCTCGAAGGAGCCCACCACCTCGTCCTTGGAGACCTCATCGCCCTCCATGGGCAGCTCGATAAAGGAGAGCTCTCCGGCGGCTTTCTGGTTGAAATCGGTGAGCCCGACGATGGCCTTTCCGTCTTCCACCCTTACCCACATGTGCTCCTTGTGGTAGTACAAATCCTCGGGCATCAGATAGCCTTCTATTTCCCTCATGCTTTCCTCCTTTCCTTAATGCACAACTCTGTCCATTTTTTCAATAAGATCGAGAAAACCGTCGTAATCGACCGTTTCTTTCCCTTCAATCTTTATCCCCCTGGCGATGAGGTCTTCCTTCAGGAAGTAAAGCTTAACACCGCGCGCCTCCGCTTCCTCGCAGTCCTTTTTGTACTCTGGCGGACATGCTTTCGCCGCGACCACACCGTTCTGAATGAAGATGATCGCGTCGCCTTTCTGAGCCATCCGGACGTGAAAAACCGAGTCCCTCCTCTTAAAGGGAGAATGACTGATTACGTAGAGAATTCCCATTTTCAACCTCCTGAGACGAAGGAAATTATACAGTGTTTCTCCAGGATCATCTCTCTCAGTTTCGCCCTGTCAATTATTCCGTCGTGCGGGATCAGCTCGTCCTCCTTGATGCCACGTTCCTCCATCGATTCCTTCAGAATATACACCCTGGCGTTGAAGTCCTTGAGCATCTCATAAGCTTTCGCCAGGTTCTGCATATCTATGGTCTCCGGGTTCTGATCCTTCAGAGCCACGTATACTCCGTCCTCCACGAGCACACAGGTTGTATCCACGTCCATTCCCGCGAGGCCCGATATGGTCCTGAAGGCCTCGGCGGGAGTCGCAGTGCCATAAGGGGCGCCGTTGACAAGAACGAGTACTTTCATTTTTTCCTCCTCAATAACCGAAAGTCAAAAACCTGTCGCATTCGGGCATTTCCCTGACCAATACGGCGAGGCCTCCGAATTTCACGCCTTCGACCACATCGCTTTTGTTCTGACCCCTGAACTTCGCACAGGTGCCGCAGAGACCTATCCGTGCACCGAGGGAGAGAAGTTCTCTTATCCTGTCGGCTATGTTCCTTTCCTCGAGGGACTTTATGTCAGAGTCGGCGTTCAGCGTTCCGTCCTCGTATAGAAAGATGAACACCTCATGTCCTCTTTTCAGGGCCCTTTTCGCCAGGTGATAGACCGTATCAATGTTCTGATAGGAGTACGGTCCCGTTCTCACCATAAATTTCAATTTCATCGTTAAGACCTCCTATATAAATAATGTGACGTCGGCCTCGAGGGCGATCTTCAAAAAAGTTGTAGCCCCTGCCACCTCGCAGCCTTCAATGAGGTCCTCTTTCTTCACGTTCATCAGCTTCATAGATGTACTGCAGGCATAAAATTTAACACCCAGTTCCCTGCACTGGTCAATCAGTTCTTCGAAAACCGGCACCTTTTCCTTTTTCATCTTCCTGATCATCATGCCCGTAAAGGGCCTCATGAGCCCTTTTAGTTTGGGCTTGAATCCCTTTTTCAGCAGGTTCAGCCCGAAGAAAGTGAAAAATATGTGGACCTCAGCGTCCAGAGCCCTGCCCGAGCTGCCGAGAAAAAGAGGCATCAGGGCTTTGTCGAAGCTACACTCGGATACCACCATCGCTATCTTCTTCTTGCCATCTCCGTTGCCCATCTATACCTCCACAGGATTCGAGCTCAGTACACGAGCACCTTGTCGGAGTTCATTATCTCGTTGATAAAGGTGGGGGCGTTGACGACCTTTGCCCCCTCCATCATGTCATCTTCATCTATTTTGCGCGATTTCACACAGGGGCCGCACACATAGATCTTACCCCCTGCCTCGAGGAAGGTCTCAACGAGTTCCTTGAAGGGGGGAAAATTGGCGGCGAAGACGTGTTCTGGGCAACCTTTTCTTACGAGGAGGACGGCGTTGCCCTGAACCCCTACGAGGACATCGAGACCCGACGCTATGGCGGCATTGGCCAT
>DRBW01000252.1 GCA_011042705.1 Caldifarciminota bacterium | reverse complement strand
TCTTCCCCGGGGGTCAGAAGTCCCTCGAGAAGACCTGTGAGCAGGGCGAATTGCAGCTCGTGGGCGAACTTGAAGGCATAGGCCAGCCTCGCAAGACTGATCGGGGGCTCCGTTAACCCCGTGAGCATATTTTTGATCTCCCCGAGCATGCTGTATTTCTCCGCGATATCATCGGCGTCCATCTCCATCAGGTCTTCAGCTTTTATGCGCAGGACCTGATAGCCGGCTCTGAGGAGGGCTTCGTATTTTTTCTCTTCATCGATGGGGATTCTTCCTTCGATATCAATGGCAAGGGGATTCCAGATTAGGGGATGGAACAGGGCGAAGTCCACCCTCTGCAATTCTCTCACCCGCGGGGGCGGCTCCTCGTCTATAAGGGTGGAAAGGGAAATCCCCGGTACCACGAACTGGTGAAAATTCCGGCCCAGAATGTAGGGGCAAACCTCGCCGTAAAAAACGGCTTCTTCAGCCCTGTCGAAATCACCCGGATCTGCACTCCTTTCATAGCCCAGGAGAAAAACCGAAAGGTACAAGTCGGCCTTCAGCTCCCCTCCCCGCCCAAACCACCCGAGAAGTTTCCTCTCGAGGGCGGGCGACAGAAGGGTGATCCTTCCGCGGGTGAGGATCTTCTCTAAAACCGACAGGACCTGTTTTGTCTTCTCATCAAGGTAGGAATCCCCTCTGTCGGGATAGTCGATGCGCCACTGTGAAAGGGCATTTAGAAGCCTTTCATTGAACCCTCCTGAATTGAGCTCCTCGAGGATCGAAGCTGGAACCGCCGTGCTCTCCACAAACCGGACCTTCTTATCCCTTCTCCTGCTCGACGCCTTTATCGCTCTCGGGAAAAACATATCAGCAAGCCCGTTTTTGTCTGCTTCCTTCTCTTTCGCTATTCTATCCGAACTCCAGCTTTCTGTCAACTTCCGCCCGAAATGCGATACCGCGGTGAGCTTTCAGCTTTCCTCCTCGATGGGTCGCCTGACAAACATTATGCCGCTCCTCCGTGAAATGACGTTAAATTGACTATCTCCCTGCCAGAACTTAAAATAGGCACATGGAACTTCATCGGCTTCCCATACACGAGCTCCACGACCTCCTCAGAAAAGGAGAGATAAAGGTCTCCGAGATACTGGAAGACGTGATCGCCGTTATCGAGGAAAGGGAAAAGGAGATCAACGCCTATATAAGCCTCTTTCTGGAGGAAGCCCGCGAGAAGGCACTGGAGCTGGATGAAAAGCTCAACGAAGACATCCAATTCCTCTTCGGGATCCCCGTCGCCGTGAAGGACAACATAGTTATGGACATCGGTGAAACGACCTGTGCCTCCAGAATACTGTTGGGATACAAAGCCCCCTATACGGCAACGGCGGTGAAAAAACTTACTGAGAAAAACGCCATCATCACGGGGAAGACAAACCTCGATGAGTTCGCCATGGGTTCGACGGGCGAGTATTCACATTTCGGCCCCACCAGAAACCCCCTGGCTCCCGAACGGGTTGTGGGCGGTTCCTCGAGCGGCTCTGCCGCAGCAGTTGCCGCGGGCGAAGCGATAGCAGCCCTTGGATCCGATACCGGTGGGTCGGTCCGCCTGCCTGCCGCCTATACGGGTACCGTGGGGTTTAAACCCACTTACGGACGCATTTCCCGTTACGGTCTTGTGGCCTTTGCCTCTTCGCTCGACCAGATCTCCGTCATAACCAGAGATGTCAGGGATGCCGCCATTATGTTCACGGCGATCTCGGGTTTCGACCCCCACGATTCCACTTCCGCGGAACTCGAGGTTCCCTCTTTCGAGGAGATCTTCTCCGAATCCCTCAGAAGCTTTAAAATCGGCCTTCCCTCGGAATATTTCGTGGAGGGGATTGAGCCCGAGATAAGGGACAAGGTGCTGAAGGCGGCCGAACTGCTCGCGCAAAACGGATTCACCGTAAAGGAGATCTCCATGCCCCACACCAGGTATGCCGTCGCGGTCTATTACCTGATAGCCACCAGTGAGGCCTCCTCCAATCTCGCCCGTTACGACGGGGTGCGCTATGGTTTCAGGGCACCCGATGCCGAGGATCTCGATTCCCTGTATGAGCTGACCCGCACCGGCGGCTTTGGCGAGGAGGTGAAAAGAAGGATCATGATGGGTACCTTCGCGCTTTCAGCCGGTTACTACGAGGCATACTACCTGAAGGCACAGAAGGCACGCCGCCTCATCAGGGAGGATTTCGAAAGGGCTTTCGAGGACGTGGACCTGATCCTCGCTCCGACCCAGCCTGCCCCTCCTCCCCTCATCGGAGAGAAGATAGAAGACCCCCTCTCGGTCTATCTCCTCGACATCTACACGGTTACCGCTAACCTGGCAGGACTGCCCGCCATATCCATACCCTGTGGCAAAACGGAAGAGGGACTCCCTATCGGCCTCCAGTTCATAGGAAGGGCTTTCGACGAAAAGACCTTACTCAGGGCAGCTGCCCGGGCAGAGGCTATCTTTTCCTTTCGTTCTTGAATAGCTCTTCCTGGCACTCAGAACAATATCCATAGACGTTGAAAGAATACCTGCTGACCCTGAAATTTCTATCCCTTGCTATCTCGTCCACGACCTTCTCTATGAGGTCTGATTTGAACTCTTCTATCTTACCGCACTTGAGACATATCAGGTGATTGTGGGATTCGAGCCCGAGGATGAATTCATAGAACTTCTTCCCCTTCCCGAAGTCATGTTCCTCGATTATGTGATTCTCCACCAGAAGGTTAAGTGTTCTGTAGACTGTGGCCCTGGATATCTGCACCTTGTCCTTCAGACTCTCGTATATATCCTGGGCGCTGAAATGGGACCTCGTGGAAAATATCTTTTTGGCAAGGGCTTCCCTCTGCTTTGTGAACTTCAATCCCTTCTCCCTGAGAATGTCCCGAAAAACTCTAAGTGCCGATCGCATAAGGGAAATTTAACACCACGTCTTTTCCTTGTCAAGGGTTCGCGTATTAATTTAAAATAACACTCTAAAGCTGATGATGGACACGACGGGGAAATTCACGAGCGCTGCCCTGCTCGACGATCTGACAGGGCTCTACAACAGGAGATACTTTTATCTGCGCCTCGACGAGGAGATAAAGAGGTCCAGCAGATACGGCAGGCCCTTCTGCCTTCTCCTGATGGACCTCGATAACTTCAAGCTGATAAACGACTCCTTCGGACACCTTAAGGGCGATAAGGTGCTCGCTGAGTTCGCGAGGCTCCTCAAGGAATCGGTGAGAGAAACAGATATAGCCTGCCGATATGGAGGCGATGAGTTCGCCCTGATCCTTCCCGAGACCGACAGGAAATCCTCGCTGAAGGTCGCGAAGAAAATAATGGAAGCCCTTAAGAAAACGTATTTCGGGGATGACATGCCCCTCAGGCTTTCCATCTCGATAGGGATCTCCTCCTATCCGGAGGACGGCAGCACCCCCGAGGAACTTTTCAATGCATCCGATCATGCACTGTATTTCGCCAAAAGAGAGGGCGGCAATCGGATAAAGCTCGTGGAAAAAAGGGAGATGACCTCCCAGGAGACGGGTCTTTACCTCTCGCCGAAGTTCACCGGAAGAGACGCAGAACTTGAATCGCTCAAGAAGTTCTTCGTCAAGACCCTTCAGAGGAAGACCACGACCGTCGTGATATCGGGTGAGGCCGGCGTGGGCAAGACCCGCCTCGCCAGAGAATTTCTGAAAGTGGCCAGCCTCCTGGGAGCGGAGATCCTGAAGGGAAAATGCTACGATTTCACAAAAGACATCCCCTACCAGCCGATAAAGGAAGCTCTCGCCACATTTTCCGAGATAGACCCCCTCGAGATCTACAGCATCATCGACGAGATGCCGGTGCTTATCCGTTCCGAAGTGCTAAAGATATTGCCCTTCCTCGACATAACCAGGTTAAAACTCTCATCGGAGCATATAAAGACGGGGAGGGAGCCCGACGACAAGTGGAGGCTCTTCGGAGGCATAAAGGGTCTCTTCGAGGGCCTCGAGCGGAAGAGGCCACTCGTTTTATTTTTCGACGATATACATTGGGCCGATGAGGCGAGCCTGGAGCTCGTATCTTTCCTGGCTCGGAGCATAGAAAACAAGAGAATACTCTTCCTGCTCGCCTTCAGGGAAGGCGAAAGGGAGAAAAACCCCATCAGGAGC
>DRBW01000207.1 GCA_011042705.1 Caldifarciminota bacterium | reverse complement strand
CCGATTTGAGAGGGTTTTTGCCCTCCTCGGATTTCTGAGAGAGATATTCAGAGGCAGCCATGGAGAGGGAAGCAGCGATCCCCGTTATAAAGCCGGCGAGCCCGACAACTCGTGTGTTCTGTAAGGCAAAGGTCAGCCCGGCAAGGGTGCCGGTGAGCTCCACCAGGGCGTCGTTCAGCCCGAGCACCATGGAGCTTATGTAGCTGATTTTCTCCTCCTCGATCATGGAGATCAGCAGGTTCTCGTGGGTGGTCTCTTCCTCCAGGATTTCGCCCGCTCTGGGCACGACGCCTTCTATCTCCGAGTAGTTCTTTTCCGCCTCCACTTCGCCGTTTTCCATCAGCTTGATCGCAAAGGTCAGGCCGAATATTCGAGCCATGAGCCCATAGAGAAATATCTTGAACCTGTCTGGTTTTACGTCCTCCCCGGTGTGCCTTTTCCAGATGCGGTAATGTTTTAACTCGTCATTCGAGATCCTCTCCAGGATTTCCCTGTTCTTTCCCTTTGTGCGCTTTGCCAGGTTTTTATAGACGAGATGTTCAGTCAGTTCGTTTTTCTGAAAATCGAGCAGAAGCCGGCGGATTCTCTCCTCCATGGGTTTCTCCTTTTGCGGAATATTAATTTAATTCCGAAGGGACTGTCAACCCGTCGAATTCACTCTGAGGGTGTCTATAAGTGGCTTCAGGCCGAGGAATTCAGCCACGGAGGGCGGCAGCGGTTTGCCAAGGCAACGCCTCAGCGGCTCCATTCTTTCCCTATATCTTTTATCCCTGTAAAGATGGTGGTCGTAAATAACCCTTTTGCCTTCAAGCTCCCGCAGGATCCTGCACATATTCCTTATTGAGCGTTCGAAATTTATCCTGTTCATCATGAAACCGAGAAGATAGGTAGGAGGGCCATCGGCGATCAGCAGGTCGGGTTTTTCCTCTATTATCCAGTCCGCATAATCTTCTATCTGAGGGCCCTGCAGGTCCGATGTGTAGAGAACCCTGTATCCTCCGCGTTCTATTATGAGCGCTATGACCCATCCCGTCCGGTCGTATTCTATGCCGTGAAAGAGAGGGGGAGAGAAGGAGATCTTCGTCCCTCCGAAAGAGAAAGTTCTGCCGTCAGCGCAGGAAACCTCGAGTTTTCCGGCTGAGAATTCCCTCTGAGGCGTGTTATTTTCCCAGAGAGAAAAGAGCCCCTCGAGCCACTTGCGCCCCTTTGAGAAAAGTTCCTGTCTCCGCGCGTTATAGTCGCCGAAGTCGAGTTTCGAGGAGTTCAGGCCTTCGACGGGATCTCTCAGATATCCTGCGCTTTTTGAAGGGGATTTTTCTTTGACCTTCGGCCCAGCGATCCGGCGCAGGGCAGAGAGAAATTCCCTGGCCCTCTTCCACTGGGAGGCGTTGATCCACCGGTTAGGATCTTTGATGAGGAGCTTTTTCCCGCGGTATAGAGAGGGAGCTTCCTCGGGCGACGTGAAATGGTCGAAGTGGTAGTGAGTTATGGCGACCAGCCGGGCTTTTCTCGCGAACCTCTTTATCACCTTCAGGGCAGTCTCCTTGAGACTTTTCTTCATTTTTTCGTCCAGGGGATAGCCCGGCTGCATCGATGCGGCTCCGGGATCCACGAGCAGGGTGATATCGGGAGTCTCAACGAAAAGCGAATAAGATTTGGCGCCCAGAGAATCGGCCCAGAGGAACTTGACCGCTATGTCGCCGATTTTCAGCGGACTTGAATGTAGAACGGCGTCCTCGTATTTTGAGGACAGAAGATCGGACATCGCCCTGATTATAACTCAGAGATATCGCGGGTTTAAAGGATCCTGACGAGAAAGGCCAGTAAGGTGGCTACTCCGGTGTTGAGCAGAGCCGAGAGGAGGGCGATCTTTTTGCCGAATTCCCTCCAGAGCATGGCCAGCGTGGAGAGGCATGGTATGTAATAGATGACGAAGACAGTGAAGGTCAGGATCTGTTTTGTGGTGAGTATATCGGACACGTGAGATGTTCCCAGGGCCTGAAAGAGCATTATGAGGGAGAGCTCCTTCCTCAGTATGCCGAAGATCAATGTAGTTGCTACCTCCCCGGGAAGATTGAGGATGCCCCTTGTTAAAGGTGCGAAGAAGGCATTTATGAGGAGGTCAACTTTGAGGAATTGCAGAAACCCCATTATTATGCTGCCGACGATCAATATGGGCCAGGCGAAGTTGATGAAGGTCTTGAGATGCAGCCAGGTTTTGAGGAAAGTGACCTTCATCGAAGGGAGCTTGTAGGAAGGGATTTCCAGAATGAGCCCCGGAGAGGGCGTCGGGAAGAATCCCGAGATCACCCTGCCCAGTATGGCGACTACGAAGATGTTGGTGACATAGAGGCCGAGTGCCCAGAGGGGCCCCAGGTAAAAGGCAACGAGAGCCAGTATCACGGTGGTCTTTGCCGAGCAGGGTATGAAGGGGATCAGGAGGGCGGTCAATATCCTGTCCCTCGGTGATTCGAGGATTCTCGTAGCTGTTATGGAAGGTACGTTGCACCCATATCCGACTATGAAGGGAATCACCGATTTGCCGTGGAGTCCTATCTTGTGCATGAAGGTGTCGAGCAGAAAGGCTATCCTCGGGAGGTAACCCAGGTCTTCAAGGAAGGACATGAGAAACACCAGCGGAACGAAGTAGGGCAGCACCACGGCAAGTCCGCCCTCTATGCCCTGGAGAAAGCCGTCGATGAGATTTAAGAGTAGTCCAGAACCCATCGAGCCGCTGAGCCTGTCGCGGAGGGCATCGAGAGGCCCCAGGAAGAATTCCTCGAGGGGACCGCCGATCGAAAAAATGAGATAGAAAAACAGGAGAAGGACCAGGGCCATGATGGGGTATCCCCAGAAGTGGTGCATGACGACACGGTCGATCTTCTCTTCAACTGTCGGCCCTTTTTTTCTCTTTATTCTGGCGGTCTTCTCGAAAATACACATGGCAAGGTTGTGTCTCTCGCTGTGGAGAACCTGGTCGGCGGGGATCCCCCTCTTTTCCTCCAGCTCCTTCAGAGACGTGCGGGCGAAGTTCTCTATGTCCGGAAATTCCTCCTTCACCTTTTTGAGAAAGAATTCATCTCCCTCGAGGAGCTTGACCGCAAGGAATCTTCTCGTCACCTTGAGCTTTCGGGCGAGTTCCTCGGAGATGGAATCCTCCATCTCCCTGATTTTCTCCTCGACGGGCGCCGGATATCTGATAACCCTCGGGACTGTGTTCTTTCTCGCCGTTTCAAAAACGGCCTCGAAGAGCTTCTTTATCCCTTTTCCGTGAACCGCTATAACGGGGACAACGGGCACGCCCAGCATCTCCGAGAGCTTATCGACGTCGATCTCTATACCTTTCCTCTCGGCTTCGTCCATCATGTTCAGGGCGACGACGGTCGGCAGTCCGAGGTCGAGCAGCTCCAGGGTGAGCTCAAGGCTTCTCGAAAGAAGGGATGCGTCGATGACGTTTATGACGACGTCGATATCATTTTCAATCAGGTACTTGAGGGTCTCGAGCTCTGCCAGGTCTCCGGTGGAAAGAGAATAGGTCCCGGGGAGGTCTACCACGTCGGCTATTCTGCCCCCGATGTTGACGCGGCTCTCGGTGAAGGTAACGGTGGTGCCCGGCAGGTTTGATGTATTAGCCTTGAATCCAGCTATAACGTTGAAAAGCGTGCTCTTGCCAGAATTTGGCTGACCTACCAGCGCTATTTTCAAAATTCTACCTCACCGGTTGTACCAGTATCCTTCTCGCCACGCCTCTGCCTATAGCCGCCCTGACTCCCGTGGTCAGGTTCTCAATGTAAAGGGGACCTCCGAAGGGCCCGACCGATAGAACCCTTATGGTATCCCCCGGATGGAGGCCGAGCTGAAACAGCCTCATCTGAACTCCCCGACCTCCTGCCATCTGAATTATCTTCACCGTTATTCCGGGTGGAACGCTGATCAGACTCAACATAGCTGTGTATATTAATCCAAGGGGTGCAATTAGTCAAGTTGAGAATGTGTCTAAATTAGGTTTTGAGTTTTTGCTTCTTTGCCGCGGGGAATAAGACATTATCGAGGATAAGCCTGTACCCCGGGGAGTTTTTGTGGAGCCTCAGGTCGGTGGGTGGATCGCCCACAAAGTGCTGATAATCCTCGGGATCGTGGCCGCCCAGGAAGGAGAAGAAACCCTTGCCGTAATTTCCGTAGAGATACTTGACCTCGTCTGTGCCCTTGACCTCGGCCATTAT
>DRBW01000134.1 GCA_011042705.1 Caldifarciminota bacterium | reverse complement strand
GTGAGGGGCAGTCCTCTGCCCTGCCTGAGTAGACGGATGAACTCCTCGGGAGAGGTTTCCTGTAACCACTGACGGTATCGTTCGCGGTTTTCCTCCAGGGGGCGCGCTCTGCAGGTGGTCCTCTTGATGCTCTTCACTTCGGAGCGATATCTGGCCACCAGCTCGGCTATTTCCGGGTCCTCCTTGACTTTCTTCCCCATGCGGGCAGGCCACCATCTCTTCAGCCTCACGCCGTTCCCGTCGACGACAAAGGTCGCTCTGCCGATCCACAATGCCGTTGCATTGAGGATAAAAGCGCCCCGTACCCGCCTGGGGGCGGTGGCGGTCCTGCCGACAGAGCTGAGGAATATGTCCACCCCCCTCATCTGCTGGACGAGCTTCTTGACCTCTGCCCTACTGCCGTGCACCACCACCAAGACGACGTCTACGAAGGGCCTGAGATAGTCCACTAAAGGTTGAAGGTAAAAAAGCGGGGAACCTGCTGGTAAGTTCCTGCGGGGAAACACGGCTCCTAATATGGCGACATCCGTGTCCCTGATGCGCAACATGCTGAAATTGGAGACCCCGAGGTCTAAGAGATCGACATTGCTGAGGATGGCCGGAAAAGGCCCTTGGGCTACGATCTGCGCAGTTCGATGACTCAGCGCCTCCTCCGGACCCAGGACGTATGCGGAAAATCCGAGGCGCTCCATGGCTTCAAGGACGTAGCGAAGCTGTATCTCTGCCTTGGGGCTCATACCCATGACGGCATTGCCTGCCTGCAGTAACAGCAGATCTCTCGCCCTCTCTTTGGAACCCTTCACTACGGTCGCCAGGCGAGCCAGACCGCCCGCCTCTCCCCCTTTTCAGAGGTGGATTGGCAAAAGGTGTCCAAAAAGGCCGGAGGTAAAAACGACCGTAAAGTCCCTTGCCAATGATGGTAGAGGCGAAGAGAACAAGGAAAGGTGTACGAGAACAGCAATCAGTACCGTGAGCTTAATTCCCTTGGACGACATGTCTCCTGTTGCTCAGCCGCTGAAAATTCTCCGCGGTGGGGCAGAAATACCAATTGCCTCCCTCATGAATCCACGGCTCCGATACCCTCAACAGCGGGGCATCAGGGGTGATTCGGAATGAAACGATAACCTCAGCCAGTTTCGCTGGGACTATCTCCCTGACCTCCTGGATCTCAAAGCCATGAGGCCTCATAATGGAGACATCTTCACGGAGGCGGTTCCTGACAGGCGTGCATATGATGCGTTTGAAGCGCCTCCATTCTCCTCTCTGTCTTGCCTTCCAGCAAGCCAACACCCTTCTCAGCAAAAGGGGTTGGCGCCCGCGAGGTTGTAAAGCACAGCTACACAGGGCAGAGAGGACAAGCAGTACGCCGATCAGGAAGCACCTCACTTCCGTTTTTCCCTTTTGGCTGGGGCTAAGAGAGGGCGAGGAGGCTTCAACTTAAGACACCACTGTCCACTTTCGAAAAGCCATTCCTGCCGGGTCCTTATGCCCTTGAACTCAAACCCCATATACTCAACCGTGATGGACACGTCTACCGTGGCACTCCTGCGGTCGGGTGACATCTCTATGGAAAGGATTTCATATTGCTTGACGGGGGCAGAACCCTTCCCGAAGGCCTCACGGGAGACTTTCTTTTTCGATTTGGCACAGAGGAGGTCATAGGTGGCTGCCCAATTCCCCTGCAGTCTCTGTTGCCAGAGATATTCCACTCTTTTTCGCAAGCCCTCCTCCGTGGGCTTGGCAAAGGGCACACACGAAGAAATCAACACACCAATTATGACCCCCAACAAAATCGCCTTCTTCCCCATGGCGCTATAATAGATAGCCCGTTGAACCCCTTACTGTCAAGGAGAAGGCACCACCACGGGGTGGATGGTCCTTGTGCCGATGCAAGGGATGTTGTAAGCTTTTGAACCACGCGATCAAAAAGGAGGATCAAAACAGGAGGCGATGAAAATGGGTAGGAAGGTCTTCCTTTTTTGTTTGATTTTTTCCTTCTTCGCGGGACTAGTTCACGGGGCGGACAACGGCCTCAATCCCCTCAGAGGCATTGAGGAGGCCTTGAGCAAGGGCGAGCTCTCCTTTGCGGAGGCCGTCAACCTCAAGGTCATGGCCATCTTCGCACCGGAGAAGCTTCCTCCGAAGTTCCGCCCCAGAGGACATATCAAGAGCGCCACCTTCACGCTCCTTGAGGCGTTGAAAAACCCGGAAATGCTGACTCAGGAGAATCGGTTCGTCCTTCATCGCCCCACCGACCCTGAGGACGAGGATTACTACGGTTCGGGAGTCTCCGTGCTGACTTACGATAGCCCCAGCGGGCATTTCAAGATCCACTACACGGAAGACGACACCCATGGGGACGCCGTGGCGGGATCAGACGGTGACCCCGATACCATCCCCTGGTTCGTCTCAGAGGTGGCTCAAAGGCTTGACGAGGTGTGGAGCTGGATGGAAGAGCACGGTTACCCTCTGCCCCCTCCGGATGGTACAAACGGAGGGGACGGTAAGTTTGACGTTTACCTGCTCAACCTCGAATGGGCATATGGTTATACTGCTTACGATGAGGACGGGTACCTCTACATCGTGATGGAGAACGACTTCGCCGGCTTCCCCTTGAACCTCGACCCTGCGGGTCAGCAGATCGGGGATATAAAGGTAACCGCTGCCCATGAGTTCTTTCACGTCGTGCAGTGGCAGTTCAAGCCGTGGCAGGAGGAGGACATCTGGTGGCTGGAGAATACCGCCGTGTGGGTAGAAGATGAGATCTACGACGAGGTCAACGACTATCTTCACTATGTGGGCTACCGTTACGATGACTCCAACGGCAACGGACGATGGGACCCCGGGGAGACGTGGTATCAGCTTGATGGGACCCCTGGCAGCGGGCCGAGGCCAAGCCGCTGGATGGACCACCCTGAGCTGCCCCTTGACACCTTCAACGGCTGGTATGAGTACGGTGGAGTAATCTGGGCCAAGTTCCTGTCCGAAAGCTTGGGAACGGAGGTGATCAGGGACATAATGGAGGCCCTCGCCGGTGGGGATGCCTGGCAGGCGATAGAAGAAGGATTGGGGATGCACGGCGTGGAGCTTGAAGAGGTGCTACCGATTTTCAGACTGAAGAACCTATGGCGGGATTACAGAGAGGGAAGTTTTTACCCCCCTCCCCGGTTCAAGGCCACGGTGACCTCCTACCCGGCCTCCGTTGGGTCCAGTTTCTTCCCCCCCTATGCGATGGGACTGGAGTACACCTCATGTGAGTACATTGCTTTTGAAGTCCCCCCGGGTGTGGATGCTCTCAGTTTCGAGCTCGAATTTTCCCCGGGCCACGCGGAACTGGAAGTGTTGGTCCTCTTTATCAGCGCCAACGGAACCTACCGAGCCGAGGAGCTTCCCCTCGATTATTCCGCGGGGGATGGCGTATTGGACCTGATGGATGCCTCCCTGTACCAGACGGTGATCTTCATGCTGACGAACACCGCTGTGGACAGCGGAGGGATATCCTACAGCATCCAAGCCGAAGGGCTTTACCAGGGCCTGAGCGAGCTGCTTTTTCCCCACATCGCTTCAGGCGAGCAGTGGTGGACTGCCTTTGTACTGCTGAACGTGGGTGACGATGCAGAAGTCGCCTTCTTCCTCTACGACAAGGACGGTCACGAGATCGCCTCTTGTACGAGGCAGTTGCGGTCCTTCCAAAAGAAGGTGTTCTTCCTTCGGTCCCTCTTCCCCGAGGTCACCTTGCCGGAGGATGGTTGGGTGAAAGCGACAACAGCCAACGGGACCCATTTTTTGGGGTTCGAAGCGTGGGGAACCTACGATCTACGGGCCGTCACTTCTTTACAAGCCATCGAGAAAAGTGAATAAGGAAAAGAAAAAGCCAGCCCAGACCGATGTTAGGCGGGATTAAATACTACTCACACCAAGAAATGAAGGGACCAAGAGTGGTAATGCCAACCCCCGTAGCTGTATTCTGTCCGAAGTTGACAAAAGCAATGACCGGAAGTTCGGATTCAATAAAAATGAATCCCTGGGTTACCCCCCCTGTGTCCGCGGTAGTTACGACATGTACCCACTTTTGTAATGCGGTAAGGGCTCCTTCCGAGTAGCCCACAGGATAGCCATTGTTATCGAGGTACCAGACGGTGTACTGATTTGCGGAAGAGTTGATATTGTGTATTACGATTCCGGTCCACCACTCAATGCTGCAGTCATAGTGGGGAATGTAAATC
>DRBW01000193.1 GCA_011042705.1 Caldifarciminota bacterium | reverse complement strand
GCCCTCTGACACGAGGTATCTTGCGATCTCATTCAGGCTTCTTTTGCCGTCCAACCAGAAGAAAAGCGAATTGGCTGCCCTTATCCTGTTTCTTTTGAGTATGAACTGCGAGAGCTCCTCTCTATCCCTTTCGGAAAGTTCATGCCGTCTCTGCCGGAGAAAGTGGGGGCCTCTTTTGAGCCTCCTGTACACCTCACTGCTCCAGCCGAAAGGCTGCGATTCGTGTTTCTCGTAGTTTTTTAGCCGATCCCCGATAACCACTGAGGCCATTTTCAGGAAATTTTTCCTTTTCCCCCTCTTCGCCTTCATCCCGAGGCTTTTCAATGCCCTGTAATAGGATCTTTTAGCGTATTCGAGGAAATAATCATTAAGGGCTTCTTTAGAGGGAGGCGGTTCTGAACCCTTGAGCCTTTTCAGGTGGTCTTCTATCCTCTCCGGGAGATGTTTGAGGAACATCGATTCCAGATCCCTGTAATCGCTATCCCCGGCCGTGGCCAGGTAATACAGGTAAGTTGAAGCGATAATTATGCTCACCTCGAGACTCTCGGGGCTGACCATCTCCGGAGTATCGTGGTCGGTGTGATAATAGAGATCTGGCCACTGGAAGAGGTGGGGCATGGGGATTCCGACGGTGGGATCGGAGAAAAGTGCGTGGTCACTTCCGCCCTGGAAGTCCGAAAAACAGGTTTTCAGGCCTCGATTTAGCGATACGTTGAGGAGGATCTCGTAGAGGAGTGCATCCTCGAAACCTCCGAGCTGGACAGGCAGTCCTATAACCCTCAGGGTGCTGCCCGTTTTTCCCTGATCCTCGCCGACCATATCCAGGTTGAGGCCGGCGACGATGCGTTTTTTCCTGTAATATCTGTCGAGAAAGGCAAAACTGCCCGTGAATTCCGGTACCAGTAGAAAGGAGATGCTCCTTTTGGGTCTTTTCAGGGTGCCCTCGTCTATGAGCTTTTTCAACAGCCGGATTGCCTCAACCAGCGAAACCGCGCCGGAGGCGTTGTCATTCGCACCGGGCCTTGGGTGACAGAGGTGAGCTATCAGGATTATCTCGTCGTCCACATCACCCTGGATTTTCCCGTAGAGATCGAGTATGTCCAGGTGCTCGTAATCGGCGTCTATTTTAAGGCTCAGCCTGGCTTTTCCCCTGAGCTCCTTCAGTTTTTCACCCTGGGCTGCAGTCAGGGCGAAACCAAAGGCTTCCCTCTTCTCCCCGCCCGTGGGCCAGAAGGCGGTGTAATTTCTGACTTCACGCAGGGAAGATCTATCCAGGCCCTCGACATCCATCACGCCGTAATAGAGGAGGCCCAGGGCACCGAATTTGTCGACGGCGAGATCCCTGACCCTCCAGGGAGCCCCACGGGTGAGCACGAGCTTGTTTTCCAGGGCAATGCCCCTGTAGTCTTCAGGGCTTTCTCCTTTCTCCACCACCTCGAAATCCAGAGACCTCAGTTCACCTTTGAAATAACTCCTCTGGATGAGAGATAGAGGGTTTTCCGTGAAATCTGCTAATTTTTCGACAGGACCCTTTTCTCCATCGAGCCAGAGTTCCGCCCTCGCGGCCTTCCAGCCCGTGGGTGTTTTGTATCCCCAGTATTTTTTCCCCGCTTCGAATTCCTCTACTATGGCTTTGATGCCATACTCCTCGAGATAGCCTTTCAGAAAATACAGGGCTTCGTCGTAGCCCTTCGTTACCTGAATCCTGTGGTACTTCGTGAGCTCCTTCAGGAGTTCGTGGGCCCTTTTGCCGTCGGCTTTTCCCCGAAATAAGTCGATGAGGTCTTTCATTCTTTCTCTTTCACGAAGTTGAGGCGGAGATTGCTGAGGACCAGCTCCAGATGTTTCTTCTCCTCGTCGCCGATTTCGTTCTTGATCAGCTCGTAAAGGGCCGCATAAGCATCGATCGCGAGCTTTGCCTCCTTGAGGTCCTTCTTCATCTCCCCAGTCTCGACGTGTGTTATCGCCCCGAGATAGGCCCAGGCTTTACCCTCCAGGTTGGCGAGGGTCAAAAGCAGAAGTTCCCTGACTTTAACGGGTTCCCTGACCTTTTCACCTTGCGGTTTTTCTCCTTTTTCGGTTTCCGGCGTCTCAGAGGGCTTTTTCTCATCTTTCATGATTTGCCCTCCTTTACCGATTTAATTTTCCCCTCCAGTGTCAGCTCTTTGTCCTTTCGCTCGTCAATTTTGACTACCGTAACGACCCTCGGATAGCCCATCTTAAAGGGCAGGCTGTGAACTCTTTTGATAACTTCCAGTAATGTGTCGAGATCGCCTTCGACGGCCGTCGACATGGGTGTCAACTGGTATTTGACCTTCATTTCTTCGAGGACCTTCAGCACTTCCCTGACGACTTTGCTCACGCTGGGAGAGGGATGTCCCGCCGGTATCACCGTTATGTCCATCACAGGCATTTATCTCACCTCCTTACCGGGTGTTCTGGATTTCATCTCGATTTTTTGAGTTTTGTCGAGATAATAGACCATACATCTTTTCTCTGGATCGTAATAGACGCTCACACTCTTGCCCAGAAATTTCAGGTCATATCTCTCGGCTTTTGCTTTTTCCCCATTCAGATCTATTTCCTCCTGACCCTTCCTTTTTACCTTTATTTTAACGACTGTTCCCGAGAATGAGGAAAGATCCCTGATTTCGATCTGGTCCTTACCGCCAAAATTGAGGTAGGGCAGGATCAACGTGATCTCCTCGTTGTCATAGACCCTGTCTTTATATTTCACATCCATCTCTTTGGAGCCACTGGCCGTTTCGAGATTAATGGTGGCTTTGTCAGGCTTATAGGTTACTTTAAGGGTCATTTTCCCCGTCTGCGGCGTGTTCAGGTGTTTCTCGCTTGATACCGGGGTGAAGTCATTCCGGAAAATCACAACGGTGGAATCCACCGTGTCGCCCTCTAAAAGGGTTAAGGAGGTGAATCGGTAAAGGAGCGTATCGCCTTCCCTCAGCGTGTCGACCACGTATTTTATCTCCCCCTTTTTCTGCCCAGATACGTAGAAATCATAGACTTTCTCGCCCGTGGCGAGACCCCCTCCGTTAGTTCCGAGGAGGACAGTCAGCAATAAATTCCACATTCCTTCCTCCTTTTCTGGCGAATATCGCCAGAATTATATACCCGATAGCTACTTCTGCGGGCAAGACAACAGTGAACAGGTGATTCAAAAGAAACCTGGCTAACGGCCTGCCCGCGTTATAGCCGATATAAATTATAAGCCCATCGACCAGCTCGTGATACAGTATTGCGATGAGGAAGAAAAGGAGGAACCTCCACAGGTTCTTTTTTCTGAGATAATGGTAGCCGATTCCCACAAGGCCTCCCATTATGCCGTGCATCTGCAGTGCCAGGAACCGCTCCCAGAGCCAGCGGTAATTGATGAAGAGCAGAAACAGGTTTACCCCAAATATGCGGTAAAGAGGAGGATTTTTGGCGATGAGGGTGAGAGTCACGGCCTCGCCGACGCCGTAGAAAAGCCCGAGGGCATATCCGAGATAGAGGGCCCCCCTGAAAGACGAGAGAACCTTCTGCCCTCTTTCTTTGAGTAACAAGACGGCGAGGATCAGCGAGATCAGCTTTGCAAGTTCCTCATAAAGATTGTTGTGCATCTGAACGACGAAGGCGACGAAGTAGAAATCGGAGTTCTGTTGAATCAACCAGCCCTCGAAGTGTTTACGCGGCAGAAGCAGGGGAAACAGGATAAATGCTATAAGCCCGGCATACAGTAACCGGGGCCCTCTCAGATCTCTTGTCTCTTTGTTTTTGTAGAGAAACAGAAGAACCAGCCCGATGGGCCCGATAACATCAACAAGGACAAAGAGAATAGTAATCATTCGCAAGTTTCGTCTTAGGATTTATAAACGATAATTCAGACGGGATCAAGTAAATTAGTTTTAAGGGCGATAGTTATGACTAATACAGAAACGAAGGTTTATTCTTTCGGAAGTTTTTAATCAAATTCGATACATCTAAATGCAATAGGGGGACAGATCCGGAGACCTGCCCCCGTGAGCTTATCTCATAACGATAAATCTTTTTACATATTTATTGCTCGCCGTTCTGATACAGACGAAATATTCCCCTGATGGTAGATTGCTGATATCCAATTTGATAGCGTTGAGTCCTCGTCTAATTGTCCTGGTTGTTGTGATGAGCGCTTTCCCGGAGACGTCATAAATCTTGATCTTCACTCTTTTAACCGAAGGTGATGCCAACTCCAACTCCAGGG
>DRBW01000081.1 GCA_011042705.1 Caldifarciminota bacterium | reverse complement strand
GGTTCTGGTTGGACAGCGTGTCACTCCCCGAGACTTCGAAGGGCCCGGCTATCACGCTGCCGGAGGAGTCGAAGACTTTCCCGAGAATTCTGTGCTGATCCCAGATCCACCCGACGGCGAAATTCTCAGAGGAATCGATGCCGCTGCTTATGTCGAGAAGCCCATCCTGCGGAGGTGCCACCATGATAGAGGTCGTCAGCGGATTTCCCGAGGGGTCAAAGAGCCTCACATAGGGTGCGACTTCCGAGCTACGTTTTTCTTTCCAGGAGACGACAAAGTATCCCTCTCCGTTCATGGACAGGGTGGGGCTCTCCTCCGAGAATTCTCCCGTTGCCTCGGAGGCCCTGAAGGAGGAACCGAGAGGCGTGCCATCGGATTCGAATAACCTTATGTAAACCCTGTATCGATTTCCACCCTCCTCGCGATTGTCGATCCATGCCACGGCAAAAGATCCGTCGTCCCTGATGCCCACCGTGGGCCTGCGGAGGCTATAAGCTGCATTCCCGTCGCTCACGACGAAATTGTCTCCAAGGAGCTCGTGGTCCTCATCGAGTACCTGCCCTATCACAACGGGAAAATTCCCGCGGTAGTCGAGCCAGACCACGACCGACCTTCCGGTGGATGAGAGGGCTACATCGGGATGGGTCTGCAGTGTGCCCCAGGTATCTGCCTGAACGACGTTGATGTTGGATGTCAGGAATTCGCCCAGGGGGCTGAGGAAGGTGACGAAAACGTCGGTGTCGGTTCCATTTCTGTCATCGGCAAAAGTCACAGCAAACTCGTCGTTGACGTTTGCATCACAGGCGGGGAACACCTGTTTTGCGCTTCCGGAGTCGTCGGCCACGGGAAATTCGGAGCCGAGAGGCTCAGCGATCTCGTAGAGGCGGGCGTATACGTCCTTGTTGAGGTTTCTTCTGTCTATAAACGACACGAGGAATCTGTTCCCCGCCGCGGCAACATCGGTGAAGACCTGCTGGGCTCCCGGTGGATCGGAATTTACCCTGAATTCATCGGTAAGGGGCGTGCCGTCGGCTTTTATGATGCGTGCCCATATGTCACCCCTGATCTCTCCTGCCAGAGTTCTGCCCGAGTCCTCTCTCATGTCCCAGTAAGATATGAAGTAAAAAGAATCGCTCGCAGCGACGGCATTATAGAGACAGGTCCCCGAAATCTCCGTGACCCTGATCTCATCTCCGACTAGGCTGCCGTTCTCGTCTAACCTGGCGAGATAAACGTCGCCTCCGTTTCTCGTGTCATACCAGGTGATGAGAAAGCCGCCCGGGTATGACGTGATGTCGTGGATATGGGGTTTTGGATCGGCGGCATTTATGTTCCCCAGGATGAAGCTGCTACCCATGGGATTCCCGTCGGTGTCGATTTTCCTGGCCATGAGCACGTATTCGCTGTCGGCCAGAGAGCTTATGAAGGCGACGAGGAAAAAGCCCGTTCCACCGAAAGCCGAAACGGGATACATGTGCTCACCCGATGTTTCCGATATGAGGAAGTCTCCTGTAAGGGGATTGCCATCGGCGTCAAAGATTCGTCCATAAATATTGGAATCAAGGCTGTTCTGCCAGGTGAACAGGATTCTATCGGCTGATGCGGATACCGATGGGAAATGCTCGTATCCCGCCGAGCTCTCGGGGATATCGAAATCCTCTCCGACCGGAAGGGCATTGGAATCGAAAATCCTCGCGGTCGCATACCAGTCTTCTCCAAAAGTGTGTCTGTTCCAGGCCACGACGAACCTGCCGTCAGCCAGCGGGGCCACGTCGGGATAGCGATTCAATATGCTGTAGGCTTCGCTTATTTGAAAGTTACCTCCTACGGGGTCCCCGTTTTGATCGTAGATCTGCCCGTAGATCTGATAGGTTTCCCTCTGGTCCGTCATCACAATTATAAAATTCCCATCCGCCAGAAAGGCCGATGAATGCCACTCCTGCATGCTACCCGAAAGGGAATCGTCGTTTACCAGGAAATCGTCCTTAACAATCCCTCCCCAGAGGCCTGTCGTTAAAACAAAGAATATCCCAATAAGAACCCCACACCCCCGCACACTCTTATGGATCATTTCAAACCTCCTTCAAGGTTTATCCCGCTTAAGTTTTTGATTTTGCTACCCTTTATGCCTCCTTTCTATATATAACACAAAAATCTCGAATTTTAAAGAGGTTCTTTTAAGTACTTGTTATGTAAAGAGATAGCTGGGTCATTCGCCGATCAACTTGATGATGAGCCTTTTGGGCCTCTGGCCGTCGAACTCAGCATAGAAGATCTGCTGCCAGGGACCGAGATCCAGTTTCCCTTCGGTTATGGGAAGTATGACCTGATGGTGGACCAGCAGAGACTTCAGGTGGGCATCGCAGTTATCCTCGCCAGTCAGGTGGTGTCTGTAGTCACGCCTGTAGGGGGCGAGTTTTTCGGCCCACTCCCAGAAATCCTCCTTGAACCCTTCTTCGTCGTCGTTCACGATAACGCCCGCTGTGATATGCATGGCCGAGACCAGCGCGAATCCCTCCTTAATTCCGCTTTCCCTGACAGCCTCCTCAACCTTCTCGGTTATCCTTATAAGCTCCCTTCTCTTTTTGGTGTTGAAGGTTATGTAGACTGTGTGGGATTTCATCTATTACCTCCTTTTTTTCTCTTTGAAACTCCTTTCCCTTGACCCGCTGACGGTAAAACGGCCGCCTTTCATCTTGATCCATGGGCCAACATCGATCCCAATGACGTTGCCGCAGGGACACAGGACCTCATTGCCTTTGTGTATCGAATAATCCGCGGCTATTCGTTCCTTATACATCCTGAGGATCTTGCCCTTCCCAACTTTGTGGTATCGGAAAAGCTTTCTCCTGCAGACGGAGCACCTTATCGTGACCATCTCATTCTCTCATTACCCGGAGCAGGGCATTTTTCTCCATCTCGCACCGGGTTTTCCAGCTGATGTGGTTGTCGATGATCCATTTCCTCGCCTTCCTGGACATCTCCGCACGAAGGTCTTTATTTGATATCAAAAGGCTCAGTTTTTCCACGTATTCTCCGAGATCGAAGGGCTTTATAAGGAAACCCGTTTCTCCATCAACTATTGCCCTCTCGGAGGCTCCCACGCGAAATCCTATCACCGGCAAGCCGAGGTACCCGGCTTCGATAACCGGCAGGCCGAAACTCGTTGCTCTGTTGGTCTGTATGAAAACGTCGATCAGGTGGTAGAAATCAAGCATCTTCCTGTGGGGTATCATTCCCAGAAACCTGAGATTTCGATGTTTCAGCGGGAACAGGTCTTCCCTGAAGCCGGCGAAGACAAAGTGGACCCCGGGAAACCTCTTTAGGATCTCGCGGACTATGGGGGTAATGAGGTCAACCCCTTTCAGGGGATGGTATCTGGCCGCCCAGCCCACCGTAACCGCATCCTCGGGAATCCCGAGTTCTTTTCTGAGCTCTTTTCTCCTCCTGTCATCGATCTTCCAGTCTTCCGGATAGGGGTTTGGGAAGAGATCGAACTGATCTCTGTGCCGGCCCATCCTCAACAATACCTGGTCCGGCTGGGTTCCGTCGTCCACCAGAAGAAACCTGTCGAAAGGAAGGGAGAAAGCGATAAGATCCACGAAATATAGTGGAAGTGCCTTTATCAGGGGTCGATATGAGTTCAGCTCAAAAACTCCCGGAGCTTTCACGATTTTTTTTATGCCGTGCTTTTTCCCCAGCCGGTATGCGGCAGGAGCAGAGGGGGTGCCTATGGCCCAGATCAGGTCGAACTTTTCGGACTTCAGGATTTCTCTCGCTTCTTTCAGAAAGGCTCTGTTCAGGCTTACGTAAAATCTCACGTGGCTGAGGTAGCGTTTTACCTTATTGCCCCCTTTCCCCAAGGGAGAGGGAAACTTAAGGATCCTGAAGGGAATTCTCTTCCCGCAGGCATTTCCTCCGGGGGGAGCGAGGATAAAAAGATCAAATCCGCTGTCGACCAAGCAATTCAGTATATAGGCATTCTCCGGGGAACCCTCCACGGTATCGGGATCCCAGTCACAGGGAAAGGAATTGAGAATCAATACCTTAGGCATTCCAGTTTAATTTTAATGCCTTGGGAGGCCTTGAGACAAGGGAGACTAATTCGCCTTATAATAAAAAGATGGGTTATCCCAGGTTGACGGAAGTGGTGGGCTTTTCCTTCAACCCGGTGCCCTGGCGGGGGGGGTACGGCCTTCCCCCGTGGAGGGAGGGGAGGGGACGGTTCTTTAAACCTTT
>DRBW01000120.1 GCA_011042705.1 Caldifarciminota bacterium | reverse complement strand
GGCCAGGTTCACGAGACAAAATGCGAGACAGCTGATTTATGAATTATGAAAAAATTTTCCGTGCCTCTTCTTTATTTCAGTATAACAACTTTTCGTGCTGGCGACCAGCACCTTTCGTTCCCCAGCCGAAGGAAATAAACACCCTCAAGGCCTTTCACATTTAGGGACTCCTTAGACCTCCCTCTCTTGAGATCTCCAAATTTCCAGGATCTGACGAGCCTCCCGCTCACATCGTAAAGTCTAACGAATAAGTCCCCCTTATAGGGATTGGAAAAAACGATGTTAACGGAGTTTCGAGTGATACTCGGGAAAAGCGAGATAAGCCTGGGTTCAAGGGTCGCGAAGCCGATTTGGGAACCCATCTCGGTCACTTCCACTTCCATGTGTACTTTTACCTTTATTTTGGGATCTGCCAATTCCCTCAGCCTGCTGGGACCCCAGGAGCCCGTGTATTCCAGTGTCTGCCTGGAAACGGGATGGGCCCTCTCGAAACCGAAAGCCGGGCCTACTTCCCCGAGCTGGATTACCCCCACATAGAAAGATCCGTCGGAGATCGTCACGGGGGTCCCTTCGGGAACCACATAATACCAGTTAAGGGAGTCAACAACGTTAACGGTATCCTGGAAGAGAACCGTGCCGGGCATCCCGCCAGGGCCATCGTCATCCACGAGAACTATTACGGCATCGTCAGGACCGTTCTCGCCCATGCCGAGGAGAACGGCGACAGTCTCCAGGTCACAGGGATAGGAGGGAGGCGTGAACCTGGCTCCCCAGCCCCTGCCCGGCTCGTACCAGTTACTGAATGTCACGTTAACCGTGTCGTTCAAATAAGAAAGCCAGGTTTCACCTGTCACGCTGCGCATATCCAGTTTCATCCAGTTGTTGGATAGAAACAAATCTCCGTACAGGTAGACCCAGCTTATCACTTCATACTTCATGGGTTCTTCGGGTACCCAGGGAGGGAAGATAAGCGTGTCCATCTCGCCGGGAGCAAGGGGGCCGCCCGTCATCGAACTGCTATAAACATAGGTTTCCGGAAATTTCTTGATCTTAAAGTACGCCTCATATGTCCCTGCATACTCGGTACCGGAGTTCCTGATGATCATATAGGGCACAAACGTGTCACCCACCAGGACAAAGAAGCCCAGGTTGTCTTTATTCGCCGATTCGAAGACGGATATATCCGTCACCTGAGGCACTATGCCGGCGTGGTAGAATATTAAGTCGTCGCCAAGGTAAGAACCGCGAATGCCACAGGGCACTTCGCCCGAGGATAGGACCACCGGGAATTCGAAGGCTTCTTCCTCCTGCTCGTCCGGGCCGACAAAGACCCCCTCGTCTTGCCAAGTATTGCCTCCGTCGACCGAGGTGAAATAACCTATATCGATGAAGGTGTCGGAACCGCTGGCAAAAAAACCTTTCACGGCATAATATAGAATTCCGTGATAAGGGTCGTAAGTTATCGAGGGCTGTGTGACTATTGTAGCACCATTGCCCTCCCCGGCGATGAGTCTCATCTCCCAGCCTTCCCACGCCCCCGGAGCCCCCTCCGTAGGGCTTATATACCAGCAATCCCCATATTCTAAGATGCCCACGCCAAATTTCCAGGCGATATGCGGCCTGTCATTTGTGTCAAGAACAAAGTCATAATCATACCACCAGCCAGAAGCACTGTCATATGGTGTCCAGCCGCAGGCATCCCAGAGATTTATCGTGTCTATCCAGGTCCTCCCTCCATCGAGGGACTCGAGAAAGAAAGGGGCTATAGCATCCCAGCCATAACCGACGATCCAGTCGGTTATGACCGCCACATAGCCATCATGTCCTATCCTGGGTATCGGCGTATCGTGCCATTCGTATCCATGGCTGGGTGTAATGAAGGTGTCAGCCTCCCAGCTTATCCCCCGATCATAGGACCTCCAGATGAATGACCTGTAGGGTTCGCCATTTCCCAGATGAATCCCGGTGACAATTATCGTGTCGCCCGAAGCATCTGCAGAGGGCAGCCACACATCCCATTCCTCGCTGTGGGGCAGCTCCTCCACATTGAACACACCGTTGGGAAACACCAGGTCCCAGGCGACATAGATGGGACTTGGCAGATATGTGCTTCCATCGCTTTCGGCTTCCTGCCAGAAGAAGAGCGGAGAATCCCAGTCTTCGGGCCAGATCACTCCGGGATAAACTCTTCTCACCTGGGTAGTGCTGAGAACGAAAAAATCCCAGGTATGTCCGCCGTCGAAGGAATAGCCCACCTCAACCCCGTCGAAAAAATTTATGGGGTCTCCGGAAGGCGGACCGAATATCACCACCACCGTGTTTCCACGAACTGCAATGTTTTTCCCGGCCGTTCCCAGGACCGACCTTTTATTGGGAACAGGAGATATGGTGTCTCTCGGCGTTATCTCGGGCGCACCGGAGGAAGCCGGGAAATCGCCCTCATCTATCCCTATTGCCTCTATGGGAGGCGCTTCGATCAATCCTCCCATAAGAAGCCCTGCCACAAAAAGCATACAGACAACGTATCTCATGGCTCACACTTCCTTTTTTTGTATTATAACCGATAAACGGGGCTTAACGGTGAGAGAGATCCATGAACGCGTGCCTTTGATACATTCATAATGAAATTTTTTCGCCCTTTTTTGCCCCCATAGACTTTTCTTCAGGGCAGATATCGCGATCAGTAAGTCCGAAAGCATTATGAAATTTTTTCATGGTTTTTGTTCCGCGGGGGAGCTCGAAGAGCTCCCCCGCGGGATCCCTCCCCTGGTCACCCCTTAACGAACCAGGATTACTTTTCTCGATGAACTCTTCCCGTTCACTTCCGCTCTGACGAAATACACACCGCTCTTTCTGCCTCCGAGGTCAAACTCAAGCTCGTGGCAACCTCTCTCGAGAGGCCCCCTGTAAAGGTCTTCGGCCAGCCTTCCCGCCGAATCATAGAGTTTGATTCCGACATAGGACGCTTTTCCCAGGTCAAGGGAGAGCACCAGCCTGCCTCCGGGCCTCAGGAAAAGATCAAATAGCTCCGCTCCCTCATCCTCATCTCCTTCCCCTATGCCCACATAATAGGGACCGGCATGGCAGAAATAGTCATCGACGAAACTGGCATGCAAACCGGAGCTCCAACCTCCGCCCGATATCACGGGCAGCTCGAAAGCGTTCTCCTCAACTTCATCTGGATCTCCCCAGGGCCCGATTTCCATCCAGTGTCCGCCGAGATCGCCGGTATAGAAAAGGCCTATATGGGGAAAGGTATCGGTTCCCACGACGTAGAATGCTTTCAACGTGTAGAAAAGTATATCGCTTTCCGGGTCATAAGTTATCGTCGGCTGTGTGGCCACTGGAATTCCGTCGCCTTCTCCGGCTATAAGCTTCATCTCCCAACCTTCCCAGGCTCCGGGAGTTCCCTCCGCCGGACTTATATACCAGCAATCCCCGTATTCCTTACTCCCCGCCCCGAATTTCCACGATATATGTGGTTTATCGCTCGTATCGAGGACAAAGTCGTAGACATACCACCAGCCTCCGGCGCTATCGTAAGGAGTCCAGCCGCATGCATCCCAGAGATTGATCGTGTCTATCCAAGTCTGCCCGCCGTCGAGAGATTCGAGAAAGAAGGGGGTCAGGGCGTCCCAACCATAATCTACAGTCCTGTCGGTGATCACGGCCACGTATCCGCCGTGGCCTATCCGGGGTATCGGCGTGTCTACCCATCCTCCCGGGAAGGTGTCACTGATCCAGGTTTCGCCCATGTCGTAGGTCAGCCAGTAAAAGGTCAGAAAACTGCTCATGACGTTCACGGCGAAAACTATAATCGTATCCCCGGAAGCATCCGCCGACGGAAGCCACACGTCCCAATCTTCGCTGTTGGGCAACTCCTCCACCGTGAAAACTCCGTTGGGAAAGGCGAGATCGTAAGCTATGAAAATTTTGCTCGGCAGATAAACGCCCGATTCGTAACGGGCTTCCTGCCAGAAAAATAGCGGGGAGTCCCAGTTTTCAGGCCACATAACGCCGGGGTAAATTCTTCTTGCCTGAGTTGTGCTCAGGTCAAAATAGCTGTAGGTATGACCACCATCAAAAGAATAAGCAGCTCTCACGCCGAGAAAAATGTTCTCGGGATCGCTCGAAGGCGGACCGTATATCACGACCACTGTATCTCCCCTCACTGCGATGTTCTTTCCGGGCGTCCCGAGGGCTGCCCTCATGTCGGGAATCGAGCCAACGGTGTCGCAGGGCGTGAT
>DRBW01000245.1 GCA_011042705.1 Caldifarciminota bacterium | reverse complement strand
CTCGATGAGATCGCCCGGATTGCTCTGGAGAGGGACCTTTATGTGATCTCCGACGAAGTTTATTCGAGAATAATTTACGATGGAGAGCACCTGACCATAGCATCCATTCCGGGCATGGTGGAGAGGACCGTGATAGTCGATGGTTTTTCGAAGACCTATGCCATGACGGGATGGAGGCTCGGATATGGCATCATGCCCGAGGAGATGGTGAGGCCTCTGGTGAGATTGCAGTCCAATTCCGTTTCCTGTGCTACCGCTTTCGTTCAGAAGGCCGGCGTGGAAGCCCTAAGGGGGGATCAGGGTCCCGTTGAGGAAATGGTGGCGGAGTTCAGAAGGAGGAGGGACCGGATATTCGAACTGCTCGGTGAGATACCCCATGTGAAGGCAAGGAAGTCCGAGGGAGCCTTTTATGTTTTCCTCGACATAAGAGAGCTCGGTATGAGCTCACGAGAGTTTGCCTCTTACCTCCTGGAAAAACACGGGGTCTGCCTTCTGCCGGGGGACCTTTTCGGAGAGAGAGGCGAGGGCTATGTAAGGATCTCTTATGCCACTTCCATGGAGAACATCGAGAAGGGAATAGAGAGGATAGCCCGCGCGGTACGGGAGATCGCCGGATAGTGTGGATTTTTTACTCGATCCTTTCGGCTTTCGGGTGGTCGACATCTGATCTGTTTTCGAAAAAAGCCCTCGGGCAGGGCTATCCGGAAACTGCCCTTCTGTGGATTCGTTATCTTTTATCCCTGCCCTTTCTCCTGCCCTTTTTGTTTTTCATCGATGTTCCCCACCTCGATGCCTTCTTCTTCAGGCTTCACTTCGTCTGGTTGCCGGCCGAAATCACAGCCCTTTTCCTCTACCTGAGGGCGATCAAACTCTCTCCTCTATCCCTCACCATCCCCTATCTCTCCCTGACACCTGTTTTCCTGATAGCCACACAGTATTTTATCCTCGGGGAGAAAATCAATTCTCTCGCCTTCCTGGGAATAATGCTGGTGGTCATGGGTTCCTACCTTCTGGCCGCGACTTCAAGCTCAGGAGGTATGTTGAATCCTGTCAGGGCTCTCCTCAGGGAGAAGGGGAGCCTTCTCATGGTCCTGGTGGCTCTTCTGTATAGCTTCACTTCTGTTTTCGGTAAGCTCCTGATAGAGCATTCATCTCCTCTGTTTTTCAGCGTCTATTACACTTTTCTGATGGCTCTGATATTGAGTCCTGTGGGATTCAGGTCAGCCGCGAAAGCAGAAAAGGGGGCCTTGCGTCCGGTCTTTCTCGCATCGATCTTTTTCGCCCTGATGATCGTCTCACACATGCTGGCCCTTTTCCGCGCCAACGTGGCTTATATGATAGCTTTGAAGAGGTTATCGGGGGTCTTCAGCGTGATCTACGGAGGCCTCTTCCTCAGGGAGAGGTTCCTGTGGCAGAGGTTGCTGGCCGCGTCGTTGATGGTCGGAGGTGCTGTGATCATCGGTGTACTGGGCTGATCATTCCTCGGTAACCACAACGTCGTAGGTCAACTCGCCAACTGCTTTCATGGTAGCAGAAACCGCACAGTATTTACCCTGGGATAGCCTCACTGCTTCCTCTACCTTTTCCCTCGGAATGTTTTTCCCCTTGACCCTGTAAGTCACGTGAACTCTGCTATAGACCTTGGGGTGCTGAGGGGCCCGCTCGGCTTCCACTGTTACCTCGAAGGCATCCGGGTATACCCTCATCTTGTGGAGGATGTAGATCACATCCATTCCGGTGCAGCCTATGAGGGACATGAGAAGGACTTCCATGGGCCGTGGCCCGGTGTCAAAGCTCTTATCGCTCGATGAATCCAGTACAATTGCATGCCCTGAATCGCCCCATGCGATAAATCTGAGTCCGTCGATCCATTTCGCCGTTGCCTTAGCCATAGGACCTCCTTTTGAGCCATAAGTTTCGTCCATTTATGCAAATATGTCAAGGAGATGATGGACACTTGTGACTGCTATTTAGCGATTGCGATCCGAAGGAGGGCGGGAATGCGAAACACAAAATGAAGGACCCTCACCTCACCAAAACCGTTTTCCCCGATGACGACCTCAGCACGGCATAGCGCAGACCTTTTATCTCCCCTGTATCCTGTTTTTTATTATATTTTCCGAACGATAAATCTTTCCTTCCCTCATGTTGAAAAATAACGGACAGAAACCACCAGGTCAACCTGGAACGGCAGGTGAAGGTTCCCTCAGGACTCCAGAAGGCGCTCCCGGGAAATTGACAGTGGCATCCTGCACAAATTATAATGGGCAGAAGAAGAGGGAGGTTCACCGATGAGCGAAAGAAGGACGGATGTCCTCATAGTGGGAGCCGGTATTATAGGCCTTTCTGTGGCGTATCATCTCAAAAATCAGGGGGATGTGGATGTGCTGGTCCTCGAAAAGGAAGAGGACATAGGGCTCGGATCCTCTTCCCTCTGTGCGGGCGGTATCAGACACCAGTTCGGCATTCCTCAAAACGTGAAACTCTCAATATATAGCACCGATTTTTTCTCCAGGCTTGAAGAACTTTCGGGCAGAGAGACGGGTTATCGCCAGAACGGCTATCTTTTCACCGTTCGGGAAGCCGTTAACCTCGAGAGATTTCGCGAGATGGCGGAGATAATGAGAAGCCTCGGTCTGGAAGTGGGAGTGCTTGCTCCGGAGGAGATAAAGGAGAGATTTCCCTTTGTCGAAACGTCCGATCTGGCCGGAGGCACTTTCTGCAAAAGGGATGGCTATATGGACCCTCATTCCGTTCTACAATCCCTTTACAGGCTTGATAAAGATGTCGGTGTGAAGTTTTCCCTGGGAGAGAAGGTTCTTGAGATCGTTCCCTCGGGACCGAGGGACTTTGAGGTCGTTACAGAGAAGGGGCGGATCAGGGCGAGGTATGTGGTCAACGCTGCAGGTCCCTATGCCGGTGAGGTGGCCAAATTGGCAGGGCTGGAAATCCCGGTGGAACCCTACAGGCGTCAGATTTTCATCACTGACCGTTTCCCTCACATTCCCGACGACAGTCCTATGGTGGTCGACTACGAGAAGCACTGGTACGGACGCATGGAGACCGGCAGTTTTATGTTCGGTATGTCCAACCTCAATGAGAAACCGGGATTCAACACGTCGCTCGACTATGATTTTATGGAGGAGATGGTGAACGTCGCCATAGAGAGGATACCGGCCCTGGAGAAGGCCGGCATATCGAGAGGCTGGGCGGGGCTTTATGCCATCACACCCGATCACAACCCCATAATAGAGGAATCCCCTGAACTGGAGGGTTTCGTTCAGGTCTGTGGTTTTTCAGGTCACGGTTTCATGCACGCCCCCGGCGCGGGAAAGCTCGCTGCTGAGATAATATTGAACGGCAAAACCTCCCTTCTAAAAGAAGAAGAGATGGAAGTCTTCAGCTCCTCCAGATTTAAAGAGGCGAAAATTTCCTCCGAGAGGCTCATGATCTGACCCGTCGAATTGATCACTCTATTCTATGAACAATTTTAGAACTTGACATATCTGGCCTCGCATTTTATCATCATACTTCCAAAGGGAGGGTAGAGTAGTGAGATATATACGCGACATCGATGATCCAAGAAAAGAGGTGTTTAAAGCCCTCGCATGTGGAAGGAGGATCAGCATACTGGAGATCCTGAAGGACGGTGAGAAATGTGTCTGCGACTTGATACCGCTCTTAAATATCGATCAATCCGCCGTTTCCAGGCACCTGTCTATCCTTAAACAGGCCGGCTTTCTTGTTTCATGGAAGAAAGGAGTCAATGTTTATTACAAGCTCGCAGACCCCATCGTCCTCAAGCTCCTCGACATAGCCTCAGAGATCGTTAAAAAGAGGGATGAGAGAGATCTGAGGAGGCTAAGGTAGTCCAGAAGCGGCTTGAATTCGTCGATGGAACCGGGTGAGAGGGGATTTTTTAACGAAAAAAACAAAAAGAGGTCGGATTATGGGATATAAAATAGTGAAGAAAAGGGTATTGGGCCCCGACTCCAAGATGTTTGTCGTAGAGGCACCTTACGTGGCCCGCAACGCGAAGCCAGGCCAATTTATCATCCTCCGCGTGAACGAAAAGGGAGAGAGAATACCGCTCACCATAGCGGGATCTGACAGGGAAAAGGGATTGGTCACCATAATATTTCAGGAAGTGGGGAAGACAACAAAACTGCTCGGGACGCTGGAGGAAGGCGATGAGATACTGGATTTCGTCGGACCTCTCGGAAAGCCCACCGAAATAGAGAATTTCGGGACGGT
>DRBW01000150.1 GCA_011042705.1 Caldifarciminota bacterium | reverse complement strand
TTCGAGGGTAGCTCCGCCGCCCGTGGATACGTGGCTGAAATCGCCGTCCTTGAGCCCGGCCCTGTGGATAGCTGAGACGGTATCGCCACCGCCTATCACGCTGAAAGCTCCTTTTGAAGTTTCCTCCTTTACAGCGAGGGCAACGGCTCTGGTCCCGAGAGAGAAAGCGTCGATCTCGAAAACGCCCATTGGACCGTTCCAGAATATGGCGGATTTTCCACTTATTTCTCCGGCGAAGATCTCACGGGTTCTGGGCCCGATGTCGGCTCCGATCCATCCCTTCTCGATGTCGCCGTCCTTCGTCATGTGCTGCGATTGTTCGCTTATCTCCTTCGTCACGACGTGGTCGACGGGAAGTACGAACTTATCCGGGTTTTCCTCGAGGACTTTCCTTGCGAAATCTATCGACTTCTCGTCGAGAAGGGACCCCCCGATTGAGACGCCCTGTGCCTTGAGGAAGGTATAGGCCATCCCGCCGCCGATCAGGAACCTGTCAGCTTTATCCAGCATGTTCTCGATTATGCCGATTTTGTCTTTAACCTTGGCACCACCCAGGATGACGAGGAAAGGCCTCGGTGGATTCTCCGAGAGCCTCGTAAGGACGTCCAGCTCTTTCTCCATCAGGAAGCCTGCAAGCCTGAGGTGGAAGAAGTCCTTGATCCCATAGACGGACGCGTGGGCCCTGTGTGCCGTACCGAAGGCGTCGTTCACATAGAGGTCGGCGAGCTCCGAGAGCTCCCTGGCGAACTGAGGATCGTTGGCCTCCTCACCGGGGTTGAACCTCAGATTTTCGAGAAGGAGAAGCTCTCCGGGTTTGAGCTTATCAGCTTTCGCCTTCGCTATCTCCCCAGTTGTCTCGGGTGAGAAATCGACGGTTTTTCCCAGAAGCGAGCTCAGCCTGGCGGCCACGGGTTCCAGCGAAAACTCAGGCAGTTTTTTGCCCTTGGGCCTTCCCAGGTGAGATGCGAGGATAAGCCTTGCCCCTCTTTCCAGAAGATAGTTTATGGTCGGGAGCGCTGCCCTTATTCTCGTGTCATCTTGGATCTCGCCGTCCTTTATCGGGACGTTGAAGTCAACCCTGAGGAAAACCTTTTTGCCAGCGAACTCTCCTTCGGGCAGGTCTTTGATGCTTAATTTTTTCATGGGCTAAAACCTGGATGCGATGTATTTGACGAGGTCGACTACCCTGGCCGAATAGCCCCATTCGTTGTCGTACCAGGCGAAGACCTTGACGAGCGTGCCGTCCACCACCTGGGTCAGGAGGGAATCGAAGATCGCCGAGTAGGGCGAGCCGATGTAATCGGTCGAGACCAGGGGTTCCTCGGAATAATGAAGGTAGCCCTTGAGTTCACCGGAGGCGGCTTTCCTGAAGGCCTCGTTCACCTCCTCGACGCTCGTGGTCTTCTCCACCTCGCAGGCGAAGTCCACTATGGAAGCGTCGGGAGTCGGTACCCTCAGGGAGATGGCGCTCAGTTTGCCCTTGAGCTCGGGGAAAATGAGCTCTATGGCTTTCGCAGCCCCCGTTGTGGTGGGAATAATGGAAAGGGCAGCGGCCCTCGCCCTGCGAAGGTCCCTGTGGGGCTGATCCAGAATTCTCTGGTCGTTGGTATAGGAATGCACCGTCGTCATCACACCCTTCTTTATCCTGAAGTTCTCGTGAAGCACCTTCACCAGGGGAGCAAAGCAGTTCGTTGTACAGGATGCATTGGAGATAACGTGATGTTTCGCAGGGTCGTAGTTTTTCTCGTTTACTCCCATGACCACCGTCAGATCGGGCGGCTCTCCCTTCCCGGGAGCAGTGATAACCACCTTTTTGACGCTGCCCCTGAGGTGAAGCGCTGCCTTGTCCCTCGAGCGAAAGACTCCGGAGGCCTCGATCACCAGATCGATTCCCAGTTCGTCCCAGGGGATCTTCGAGGGGTCTTTCTCGGAAAAGACCTTCAAGGATTTGCCGTCCACGATTATTTCGGAATCCGTGGCCCTGACGTCCTTTTCATATTCTCTGAAGACAGAATCGTATTTCAGAAGGTGCGCCAGAGTTCTGGCGTCGGTGATATCGTTGACGGCGATAAATTCCAGCTCCGGGTCGCCGAAACCTATTTTGAATATCTGCCGGCCGATCCTGCCAAATCCATTTATTCCCACCTTTATGGACATTTTTAAACCTCCTGGTCTTCGATAGGTTTATACCCCCGCTTCCTCCTCGGGGGACTCTTTGACCTGTTCTCCCTCGCTTATTTTTCGCTTGGCCTCCTCGAGGAGCTCCTTGGCCTTTTCCAGTGCGAGTTCTTTCACCTTGTGGGTAGTATCCTTCATTTTTTCTCGCATTTCGCTCCCCGTCTCGGGGGCCAGGAGGAGAGCAAGGGCAACGCCAAAGAGGCTTCCAACCGCGAAGCCCGCAATTGCCCATCCAGTGCTACTGCTCCTTTCCTCTGCCATTTGGTTCACCTCCCTTTTTTTTTCTTTTCAGAAGGCCTTCAATGAGGCCTAATCCCAGACCGAGCAGGGTCGAGTAGAGGACGTTTTGCCCGAACCCCGTCCTCGTCGGCCTGAGGGCTTTTGTCAACATTCCCACTGTGCCGGTTGCCGATGCCAGGTTTTTCTCGACCCTATCGAGAATCCATCGGGTTTTAGAGGCGGATACCTGAATGTTTTCCAATAGAGGGGGCAGCTCTTCCTTCAGTTCTCCGAGGATTTCCTCCGATTCCCTCAGTGTCCTCCTGAGGTCCTTCATAACTAATATAAGATATACGACGAACCCCAGAAGAACGACAAGCAGAACGGCCAGCAATATCTGAATAGCAGTATGCATTTTATTATGATAGACCGCTCTTCTATCGCTGTCAAGAATTCATATTTTTTGCAAAATTAAATGGCCTGTTTCATCCCGTCATAAGGTTGATCCGAATGTAAAGCTCGATGAAACCTTCTATGCTCCTTTTCTCTCGGAGATCACGACACATGAGGTCTCGTCTAAAACTTTTTTGATCGTTTCGACGCATTCTCCGACGTCTTTGAATTCTGTGGAGACTACCACAAACCGAGCATATGAAGGGGCCTTCTCGGACCAGCAGCCTTTTAATGTCGGGATTTCTATAGCTATGTTAACCAGGTCGCAGGGTTTGTCCTTGATGGCCGTGAGGATTTTCTTCAGCACTTCTTTCTCGAGAAAGTGGCCCGTAACTTCAATTCTCAGAGCAGTGGTTATTTTCTCAATAATCTCGTTGGCTTTTTTCCTGGCCTCTTCGTACTGAAGTCTGGTCTTTTTAGCGCGGGCTTTTGGAGGGAGATATGAGATGATATGGTATTCTCTCTCTATTTTCTGGATCATTTCCCTATCGGGGAAAGATATGGCTCCTGTGGGACAGATCGTGGCGCAGGTCGAGCAACCCACCATGCAGTTATAGGGCAGGTTTACCCTGACTCGTCCCTCTTCATCGAGGTCGAAGACATTCCTCCCGCAGCTCACAAAACAGAGTTTGCAGTTGATACAGCGTCCTTCGTCGATCGTCGGATACCAGGGTATCTTTTCCCTGGGAATGCCGTGCCATATTTTCCACTCAGGCCTGGATATAGTTACTTTATCCATGAGTACCTCCTTGATTTCTCATATGCATATATTTGAATATTAGAATAAAGCGGGATCGATGGAAGGTCAAGATTCAAGGCGGCGGTTTTCAACCTGAGCCCGGACTTCGAAAAATAAACCCGGAAACGTCAATCTGTTCAGGATTCTCTTTATCTGCTCAGGACGAGGGCCAGCAATATCCCTCCTGCATCATAGAGGAGGTCCCTGTAGCTGAAAGAGCTGCCTTTTATCTTCCAGTCGTATAACTCCTTCAGCACTCCCATGGAGAGGGCGAGGGCGGCGGGTTCCCCGCCGCCCTCGCCCTGGACCGATGAGAAAACATTATATGCTGTGTAGGAAACGGCAAAATGGAGTGCCTTATCCCTGCCCCACCAGGGGTCGGGCTCATGGGGGAGGGTATCAGCCGTCGTTATGGTCAGTCCCAGGACAAAGGTTCCTATAAAGTTCAACTCTCCTGTCCTCCAGCACATGGTTTTTGGGGGTGATCCACTTGTTAAGAGCTTCCTCGGGATCTATTTCGACGACGCCCATCATGTCGCCCTCCGTCTCGGCGCGAAGCAGGATATCGCCCCTGGGTCCCGTTATCTGGCTTTGCCCTGTGAATTCCAGGGTATCTTTACCGTCAGTCTCGCGTCCATATCGGTTTGCCGTCACAGCGAAGAGGCGGTTTTCGAGGCATCTCGTTATCATAGCTC
>DRBW01000254.1 GCA_011042705.1 Caldifarciminota bacterium | reverse complement strand
GTCCTGAAGGCGACGCCCCGAGGCATCTTTATGCTTTTCAGTTTCTTCTCGAGCTTCTCCCTCTCCTCGAGAGGGACGTCCTGGAAAGGGGTATGGGGTTTGGGAACGAAGGGGCTCACGGTTACTGAAATCTGGCCCCTGAAGGCTTTTTTTATAGGAGAGGTGAGCTCCCCTATGGCCTCCACGTCCTCGATGCTTTCTCCCGGAAGGCCGACCATGAAGTAGAGCTTCATCCTGTGGAACCCGGTTTTGTGGGCAAGCGCCGCAAACTCTGTCAGCTGCCCGTCGGTCAGCCCCTTGTTGATGGAGTTCCTCAGCCTCTCCGTCCCAGCCTCGGGTGCAACGGTGAGAGTGACGAGCCCCCTCTTCTTCAGTTCACGGAGCCTTTCTTCCCCCATGGCATCGATTCTCAGGGAGGAGACAGTTACCCTGGACGCCGCCGGTATCATCTTCAGCATCTCGTCGAAGTGGGGATGCTCGGCGACCGCGCTGCTCACGAGTCCCACCTTCTTGAAGGAGGGAGCTGATTCGAGAGCCCTTCGAAAGTTTTTGAGAGGCAAAAATCGGGGCGGGAGGAATGCATAGCCCAGGAGGCAGAACCTGCACTTGTGGGGGCAACCCCTTCCCGTCTCGACCAGCAGGGTATCCCCGAAGTAAGCCTCGCTGTCCAGGAAGGCTGAAACACCCTCGCTGAGGTTCAGGTCACGGAGATAAAGCCTGGCCGCTTCCTCCTTCTTTCCGGGAATAAAGGCCCACTCCCTATCGGCGAGGGCATCTATATCCCCTTCTTTCCAGATTTCCATGAATTCCGGTATTATGGCCTCTGCCTCGCCCACCGCGATGAGATCGAAGAAGGGGGACAACACAAAGGGGTTTGCCATAGCCGCTATGCCGCCGGCCATGAGGAAGGGGCCTTCTCTTTCCTCCCTTCTCGCGGGAATCCCCCCGGTTTCGAGGATTTCTAAGGCTTTGATGTAATCAAGCTCATAGGGAAAGGTGAAGGCGATTATGTCGAATTCTCCGAGCCTTTTGCCCGAACGGAGCCCTTTCCTCCTGTCGTAGAAAAACAGGTCGACAAATCCATAACGACTGAAGAGCCTGAACAAAAGGTGGACGGCGAGGTTTGAAACCCCGAGCCTGTAATTATTTGGGAAAACTACGGCGATCTGAGGCCTTCCGAAGCGGAGTTTCGTCAGCCACTTTCTTTCCCCTATTCCTTTTCCTCCTGTGGCTTGTGCCAGCGAAGAAAGGCAGGCTTATCCCTCTGCTTCCTGAGGTAAGCGGGCACGCTGATGTCCTCAGACTGCGTGGCTTCAGGGCTTTCCTCCTCCCAGTTGAAAAACTGCTTGGAAATCCCGGTGGCTATTACCGTTATCTGTACTTTGTCGCCGAGCGATGGATCCACGGCGTATCCGAAAACAAGATCGGGCTCCTTGCTGTCTTTGGAGGCCTCTTCAAGGATGAGGGATACGGCCTCTTCCACCTCTTTCAGGGTCAGGGATTCGCCGCCGGTGATGAAGGTGACAATTCCCTTTGCCCCCTGGATCGACACGCCGTCGAGCAGCGGGCTGAAGATCGCCTCCCTCGCGGCTTCTTTGGCCCTGTCCTCGCCGGAACCCATGCCCGTTCCCATTATGGCCTCGCCCTTCCCTTCCTGCATTATCGTCCTGATGTCCGCGAAATCTATGTTTATCACGCCCTTCTGGTTTATTATGCTGATAATTCCCTTGACGGCCTGGTAGAGGACCTCGTCGGCCATGGCAAAGGCTTCCTTGATGGGAAGCTCCTTTTCCGAGATCTCTATGATCCTGTCGTTGGGGATGACGAGAAGGGTGTCGACCTTGTCACGCAGATTCCTAAGCCCCTCCTCAGCCTTTTTGATCCTCGGGATCCCTTCGAAACGAAAGGGTTTCGTCACGACGGCGATGGTGAGGGCTCCCAGGTCCTTTGAGATCTGTGCTGCTATGGGGATTCCCCCGGTGCCGGTGCCCCCGCCCATGCCCGCTGTTAGAAAAACCATGTCGGCGCCCTTCAGGGCTTTCCTCACCTCATCAGCCGATTCCTCCATGGCCTTTTTCCCCACCTCCGGATCGCCCCCTGCTCCGAGACCTCGAGTGAGAGCCGCTCCGAGCTGGATCTTAACGTGGGCCAGGGAGCTGTTGAGAGCCTGAAGGTCGGTGTTCGCGGCTATAGTCAGAGCTCCCTTCAGGTTTTTCCTGACCATGTGGCTCACGGCATTCGAACCGCCTCCGCCTATGCCCATTACTTTTATTTTCGTGTAAAGGGTTTCTTCTTTTTCGTTGTCAAAAACGAGCATGGCTTTACCCTCCTAAAAGTTTTCCTTTATGAAAATCCACACCTTCTTTATAAAACCTCCGATTCCCGCCAGACTTCCTCCTTCGTCGAGACCCGCCTCGTCGGGGAAGAGCTGGGCCATCCTGAGAAGCCCCAGGCAGGAAGCCAGAGAAGGATCCTCAACGGGCTTGCCCTCGTAGATGAATCCCCAGGGCCTTCCGTGGGATACGGGCAGGTTGAAGATCTCCTCAGCCACCTCGACTATACCGGGCAAGTTGGACGTACCTCCCACGAGGAATATTCCCCCGGCGAGCCGATCGGCCAGTCCTGATCTCATTATCTCCTTGTGGGCGAACTCCAGGATCTCCTCGACCCTGGGTTCGATGATGGCTGCGAGGATCTTTTTCTCGAGGAGGTAGCTCTTTTTGCCCCTTCTGTCCTCGATTTTCACCTGTTCGTCGCTCTTAACGAGTTTGCTTGAAGCCACGCCCTCACGTATTTTCAGAGTCTCGGCGTAACTTTTTGAGATCCGCAGTCCGATGGCTATATCGCTGGTGATGTGGTCTCCGCCTATAGGAATGACGGCCGTGTGGATCAGTTCTCCCTCGTACCAGATCGCGACGCTCGTGGTCTCTTTGCCTATGTCTATAACACCCGTTCCCTGGATCATCTCGTCTTCCCCGAGGACCGCCAGTGACGCGGCTATGGGCTGAAAGACCAGGTTGAGCGGTTTTATACCGGCGAGTTTCAAGGTTTTCTCTATGTTTCGGAGCACTGTGGACTGTGCCGTCACTATGTAAGCCTGGGCCTCGAGCCTCACCCCTATCATTCCCACGGGTTCCTTTATGCCCTTCTGTTCGTCCACCGTGAAGGAATTCGGATGGACGTATATTACCTCTCTTCCCGTGGGAACGGAGATGGCCCTTGCCAGTTCGAGGGCTTTTTCCACGTCCTCCTTTTTGATCTCGAGGCCGGGATTATCCACCCCCACGAATCCCTTGGAGCTCACGCCGGCGATGTGTTCGCCCGTTATGCCCACGATCGCCCTATCTATCGATATGTCGAGCTTTTTCTCGAGTTCTTCCCTCGCCTGAGTGATGGATTCCAGGGCTTTTTCCATGTTTATAATTTTACCCTGCCTGATGCCGCCGCCCGGAACCTTCTCGAGGGCCACGACCTCGATGTTGCCGCCCCCGGGTTTCCCGGCTATCATTGCGATTTTGCCCGAATCGAGGCTCAATCCCGCTATGAAGCTCCTGTCAACTTTGATTCTTCCCATTTCACCTCATGATGACAAGGTTTTTAAACTTGAAGTCCAGGCTTTTGAAACTCGTGTCCAGGGCGAGGATCGTGTCGAGAAGGGCGAGCTTCCTCATCAGATCCCCGCTTCCCAGATTCACCTTCCTGTTACCGGTCAGGACGAGGGTGTCCCCGCGTTTCTCGACGAAGACATCCCTTATCCTGGGAAAGAGCTGGATCGCCGAGGCGAAGTCCGGGAGGCTGTCCTCGGGCAGGTCCTTTTTTACCTCGGCGACAACCTCGGGCCGGCTCTTCTTTATCGCCTCTTCCTCCTTTGCCCCCTTTCCCGTGAATAAAACCCTTTTGCCCACGACGAGGGCAACGAGAAGGAGCAGTATGTACCTCCCTATCTTTCTCTTTTTAGTCGTCCTGTACAACGACTATCTCCTCCTCGAGGGATACCCCGAACTCTTCCTTCACCCTTTCTTTCCCTATCTCTATGAGCTTTAGGATATCCCCGTAACTGGCATTCCCCACGTTGACAATGAAGTTGGCGTGAATTTCGGAATAGGCCGCATAGCCTATCCTGAAGCCCTTTAATCCAGCTTTATCCAGAAGGTAGCCGGCCGGCTCGGCGTTTTCGGGATTCTTAAAGACACAGCCCGCCGACCTCATCCCGTAGGGCTGTTCTCTTTTTCGCCGCTCAAGAAACTTCCCGGTCTCGGCCGTGATCCTTTCCGGGTCTCCCTCGGCGAGCTCCAGTGTGACCTTCACGACC
>DRBW01000098.1 GCA_011042705.1 Caldifarciminota bacterium | reverse complement strand
GGCTTGAGGTGCTGGCAATATCGAACTTCACCGTGGCTGGAAACACCGAAAAGGGCCGAAGGCCGTCTCTGGGCAGGGCCGAAGATCCCGAGAGGGCAAAGCCCCTCTTTGACGTATTTCTGGAGGAGCTGAGAAAATCGGGCCTGAGAGTCGAAACGGGCATATTCGGCGCGAAAATGGAGGTAGAACTGATAAACCAGGGCCCTGTGACGTTCATCGTCGGCGAGAAATAAGAAAACCTTTAAAAAGGCACTTTTGGCATCCGTATTGGGGTTAATACTTTTTCCTGAACTTTCCTGCCACGTAGAGGACCGAAAGGGCGAGAACCAGTAAGGCCGCGACTGCCAGGCTCTTCGAAGGGGTCCTGAGGGCCGGTATGTGGACCCCTAAAACGATGAGCAGAGCGATCAAAATTCCCACCAGGGCATCCCCGGCGACCAGGCCCGAGGCATAGAGTATCCCGTTCTCCCTTTTGCCTCCGAAGCTGGCGAGAATTCCTCCCAGGAATATGGGAGTTGAGAGCTCCAGCGGCAGGTAAAGCCCAACTGCCACGGGCAGAGAATGTATCCCGAGGAGCTCGATGGAAAGGGCGATAAAAACCCCTGTTCCCACGAGATACCAGGGCATGGTTCCCTCCATGACGCCCTTAACGACCAGCGACATCAATGTGGCCTGTGGAGCAGAAAGCCCCGGAGAACCGATCACGTAGGCTTTGTGGAGGAGGAAAAGCGTCCAGCCCACGAAGAGGGCCGAGACACCCACCCCGAGGAATTCGGTGACCTGCTGCTTCCAGGGAGTGGCGCCCACGAGAAAACCGGTTTTGAGGTCCTGAGAGGTATCGCCGGCGATGCAGGCCGCTATACAGACCACAGCTCCCAGAGTGAGGGCGGCGACCATACCCCTTTCGCCCCGGAGCCCCGTCCTCGCGAATATGAAGGAAACCACGAGAAGGGTGGCGATGGTCATTCCCGAAACGGGATTGGAGGAGCTGCCGACAATACCCACGATCCTGGCCGAAACCGCCACGAAGAGGAGGGCAAAAAGCAGGGTGAACAGGGCGCCCATCGCCCCTATCCTGAAAAGGGGAACAAACACCAGAAGGACGAAGACGATGAAAACTCCGAAGATCACATACCTCATGGGCAGATCTCTCGTCTCTCCCGATCTCTCAATCCTGAGGGACCTTAGAGCCCTGAAGAAAGTCGGCGTTCCCCTGAAAAAACTGACCACGCCGCCCGCGAGGACCGCTCCGGCTCCGATATAACGTATGTAATGGGACCAGATGCCGTAGACGTCGTCTATGGAATTCACCGGGATCCCCTTCAGAAAGGAGACCAGCGGGATGAGTCCGAACCAGCCCAGAAGGCCTCCCGAGAGCACTAAGGAAGCAATCCTCAGGCCGAGAATGTATCCCACGCCGAGAAGCGCCGGCGAGAGATCGACGCCGAGGAGGGTCCTCAGCCCGCCCACAAAAAGGGAGGGAACGCCCTCCCATAACTTCATCCCCGATGTCAGGAATTTAAAGAGCGCGCCGACGCCCAACCCCGAGAAAACGAAAGCCGCCTTTTTCCCTCCTTCCTCCCCCGCCTGCAGCACTTCGGCGCAGGCCGTCCCTTCAGGATAGGGCAGGTTCTCGTGCTCCTCCTCTATGAGGTGCTTCCTGAAGGGCACGAGGAAAAGTATGCCCAGGATTCCCCCGGTGAGGGATAAGAGGAAGATGTAAAAGATGGATGGACTCAGACCAAGCAGTATCAGCGCGGGAACGGTGAAGATCACCCCCGCTGCGAGGGATTCACCCGCCGAGGCTATGGTCTGAACTATGTTGTTTTCGAGGATGTTGCCCCTCTTGAGGAGGCCCCTCAGAATGGCGGTGGAAACGACGGCAGCGGGGATCGATGCCGAAACCGTCATTCCTGCCTTCAATCCGAGGTAAGCATTGGCAGCGCCGAAAACAACGGCGAGGATGAGGCCAAGAAGTATCGCTCTCGGAGTAAGCTCCCTCAATAACCTCTCCTTTTGACCCCTGCATTTTATCGACCCACGGGCCCACATGTCAACCTTAACGCGAAAACCCAAAAGTCGCCCATAAGACATAGTTCGATTGACAGTTCTGAACCGATGCTTTATTTCCACATCGGAGGTGGTAGGATGGGATTTCTCATTTTTGCCCTTCTCGCGATTCCCATCATAAACGAGGTCATGTACAATCCGGCCGGACCCGAGGGTGGGACCAATTCGCCCGGCGACAGAAACGAGTTCCTGGAAATACTTAACAGAGGCGGAAGTCCGCTGAACCTTTCCGGATACTGGATTTCCGACAACTCTGAGGTGGATTCCCTTATGCCCTACGGAGACACCGCTCTGCTCCGCTTCGCACCAGAAGCCGTAATAAACAGCTCTGTGATTCCGCCGGGAGGCTATGCACTTATACTCGATCCAGAATACGTGGAAAGCTGCACGCTTAATCCGCAACCCTATCTTATACCGGAGGGAACGGTCATCCTGAGGCCCCAGGACTCCGACATAGGGAACGGCCTCTCCCTTTCGGACAGGCTTTACCTCATCGATCGATCGGGAGACACCGTCGACAGCTATCCCGGAGACATAGAGGCTCCCGACGGGTATTCTGTTGAGAGAAGGGACCCCGATAAGCCGCCGGAGCCCGACAACTGGAGGATCTCGGCAAGCGGCGCCACGCCGGGAGCCGAAAACTCCGTATCCAGGAGGGTCGCCTTTTCCGTCATCAGGTCGTCCCTGATGTCCAGCCCCGAGGACCCCCAGCCAGGCGATGACATCACGATCTCCCTCTCCATCTACAACGAGGGCCTTGAACCGCTGCTCTACGGGAAGGCGGAAGCCTTTATGGAGGACGACACGGTCCCGGCCTTCTTCGAATCGCCCATCGCCCCTGATGACACCGCCGGGATCGTCATCGCCCTTGGCGGGCTGGCAGAGGGCTATTATGAAATTCTCATAAGGCTAACTGCCCGTGGAGAAACCGACAGCGCCACCGCTTTCGTCCTGAAGACCGTGAGAGTGGGACTGGGACCCGTTCTCCTTAACGAGATAATGTACGACGATTCCTGCGAATGGGTCGAGATCTTGAACAGGGGCACAAAAGACTTTGACCTGGCTGGGGTAACCCTGCGAGATATGTCTGGAAAGACCAGCGGTCCAGCTCCTTCTCATGTCCTCGCTCCCGGCGAGCTTGCCGTGTTCACGCCCTGCCCCGCATTCATCGCCGAAAAATACGGAATGGCGGCCTGCGCCGATTCTCTGGAAAATCTGCCTTCGCTGAACAACAGCCACGAGATCCTCTATCTCCTCGACTCGACGGGCACAATACTCGATAAGGTCGAATACAGGGGGAGCTGGGGAGGCGGCAAGGGCATTTCCCTCGAGAGGTTCTCGCCGGAAGTCCCGTCTTCGGTCAAATCCAACTGGTCGTCCTCCACGGATTCAGCGGGTGCCACGCCCTGCAGGCGGAACAGTATATCGTCCCCCGGGTCGGTGAAGGGGATCCTGAGCTTCTCCGAGAATTACCTTTCTCTCTCCTCCGGGAAACCGCTCGCCCTTTATTACTCGCTCCCCGGCGGTCCTTCAAAGGCAAGAATTATCGTATTCGATTCCATGGGAAGGAGAGTGCGGGACCTCTGGACGGGAGAGAGTCCCACCGGGAAGGGCGTGGTCCTCTTCGACGGAAAAGATGACCGAGGCACTCCCCTACCTTCAGGCCTCTACATAGTGTACTTCGAGGGCAAAACTAAAGGGAAACTCTACAGGAACAAGAAGGCTCTCGTGATAAGGCGGTGATCAGTGGAAAACGCCGTGTATCTGATAGCCGCAGTACTGGCATTTACCCTTTTCGTCCAGGTGATACTCGGTTATGCTGAAACCCACTCTCCCTATCACGAGCCTCCCGCAGTTGGGACAATAGGTGTTCTCTCCTTTATGACCCGGGACGTTGCCGAGATAAACGTACTTGAGCCCTTCCTCTTTGCCTATCTCATAGGCCATTTCGAGAACGCTGAGGGGAGTTGGCGGATAATTCCTCATCCTGTAGTGGGGATAAAAGCGCGATATGTGCCAGGGAGTCCAGTCGCCGAGCTCGTCTCTCACGAATCTGGCTATCTCCCGGATATCCCTCTCGCTGTCGTTCCATCCGGGGACTATAAGGGTTGTGACCTCAAGCCAGATGCCCAGTTTTCTGTGGAGCCTGAGGGAATCCAGCACCTCGCTGAGCCTGGCACCTATGATCTTCCTGTAATACTCTTCGCTCCAGCCCTTGAGGTCTATGTTGACCCCGTGGAGATAGGGC
>DRBW01000215.1 GCA_011042705.1 Caldifarciminota bacterium | reverse complement strand
GCCTGAGACTCCGCGGATTATCTGGATCCCGGCTGCCATCAGAGCAGGAAGCGCGTTGGGTCCGACTTCACCTGTCAGAACGTGGGTCACGCCTCTCGAAGCCACGATCTGGGCCGCCTGAACCCCTGCACCACCAGGAGCCATTGCCGCAGGATTGGGCAGGGCTTCAAAGGTGTCGCTATCGGTATCGTAGAAAATGAAGTACGCTGCCCTTCCGAATCGATAATCCACTTCGGAATCGAGATCGGGCCCCAGTGAGGTTATAGCAATCCTCATCTCATCCTCCTACTTGTTTCCCTTTTCAAGGTCTGCGATCCTCTGGTTGATATTCCTGAGCTGCTCCTCGATCATCCTCGCCTGTTCCCTCAGGTAGTCGACCTCACCGGTCCCCGCCGTAGATGCGTAGGGATAGGTAGCGCCATAGGGATAAGCGCCATAGGTGGCGCCATAGGGATAATAGCTGTAGGGATAAGCGCCGTAGGGATAATAGCCCGTCCCATAGCTATAGCCTGGCCACCACCAGCGCCATCCCCTGGGAAGGCCGGTCCAGGGGCAATAGCCGAGGGTCGCACCCCAGCCGAAGCCCCTGCCAAAACCCCAGCCTCTTCCGAATCCCCAACCTCTTCCAAATCCACGGCCCCATCCGAAACCTCTTCCGAATCCCCAAAACATATCAGTTCACCTCCTTTTCGAGTTTGAGCATATTAATATAACCCCCTGAGGAGGGCGTGTCAAGGGTTTTGAGAATTATTCTCAATTAGTGACCTTGATGGAGGAGGTTTTCTCTGTTAAACTTGGGAAAATGAAGGTTGAGATTCTTGCGACCGAGAGCCTGGGAGTGAGGTCCATGTCCTGCCTGGTTACGGCAGGGTCATTGAGAATTCTGATCGATCCCGGAGTCGCGCTGGGCCCTCGCAGATATGGCCTCTCTCCGCACAGAAGGGAGGTCCAGACCCTCTGGGAGCGGTGGTTCGGGATAAAGAAAGCCCTCCGAACTGCCGATATAGTCGTCATCACTCACTACCACTACGACCACTTCAACCCTCAGGAGCCTGGGCTTTTCAGGGGCAAAATCCTCTTCGTTAAGGACCCCGAGAGGAGGATAAACTCCTCCCAAAAGCGCAGAGCTTCCGCTTTTCTCCCGGAGCTCAGCGGCATCGCCAGGATCGAGATAGCCGACGGGAGGGTATTCAGCTTCGGCGGGGTCCTCCTGAGGTTTTCGGAGCCGGTCCCACACGGAGAAACGGTGAAAAGGGGATATGTCATACAGGTTCTGGTTGAACACGGCGGTTTCAGATTTCTACACACCTCCGATGTGGGCGGCTATCCCCTCGAAGGGCAGAACGAATTCGCCCTGTTCTGGGCTCCTGACCTGATCTTTCTTGACGGCCCATCGACATACATGGCTGGGGGGCGCGTTCCCGAGAAAGCGATGGGGAACATGGCGGAGCTCCTTCGCTCGGGGCGGCTGAAGAAACTCGTAGTCGATCATCACCTTCTCAGGGATGTGAGCTGGAAACAAAGAGTAAAGGACCTCGTGGAGGAGGCGAGAAAGAGGGGAGTTGATCTGTTGACCGCAGCGGAATTTATGGGAACCAGGGAGATGCCCCTGGAGGCGAGGCGCAAGGAGCTTTATTTCCGATGAATCCCGCGCCTTGCAAGAAGCGTCTTCATCGCCTTAAAATTTCCCCCAAGGAGGTTGAAAGGATGAGAACCAGGATTTTTTTAATGCTGTCCTTTGTTCCCTTCCTGCTTTTTGCCAGGGAGATCAAGATAGGCTACATAGATATGGACAGGGTCATAAGGGAGTACAGGGACCTGCAGGACGCGCAGACACAGCTTTCAAGGATGATAGGAGACTGGGAAAGGGAGAGGGACAGCCTGAAGGCGATTGTCGACAGCCTCAAACGGTCCTATTCTGAGACCAAGCCGATGCTTTCCGACGAGGAAAGGCTCCGGTGGGAGAGGGACATAGAAGAAGCGGAGCTCAACTATAAGAAATACTGGCGGTCAGTGTGGGGAGAGGGCGGGCTTCTGGAACAGAAAACGGCGGAGCTCATCAAACCCCTCAGGGAGAAGGTATACGAGACAGTCAAAAGCCTGGCGGAGGATATGGACCTCGATCTTGTCCTCGATATCTCTTCGGGGGCTGTCCTTTACGCCGATATAAAAAACGACCTCACCCAGGACGTGCTCGACGAACTGAACAAGGAGTACCTTGCCAGAGCTGATACCACGAAGAGCGAGTATTATGTCGCCTGCTTTCCACTGAAGGAGGAGGACAACGAGTCCCAGCTCCGGGACCTCGGAAATAAGTTGCAGAATTTTCTCAGTCTCGGTTTCGACAAGTCCCCGCGTCTCAGGGTGGTTTCAGTGGGACGCATCAGGACGGAGATGGAGTCCCGGGGCGTTAAGAAGGAATTCCTCGACGAGATTAAGGCGAGGGAAATCGCCGGCGATTTAGGGGCAGACCTTTTCGCCTATGGGAGTGTGAGAAAGGTCGGAGACAAAGCCCGCTTTACGGTCGGCCTTTACAGGGTCGACGATGGCTCGAAGGTCGCCGAGGAGACGGAAGAAGTGATCGACGATGACAATGAACTGCAGGTGAGGGCCATGGACCTTGCAAAGAGGCTTGCCGCCCGATTCAACCCACAGGACTGAGGCAGTGAGCCCTTAAGGCCTTCGGCCGGGGTGTCGTGTAAGTCTCGCGCTCTGACGTTTCGTTGATTCCTCCTCACCGCATACTTCCAATCGCCACGACGAGCGCATATACCGGGGAGGCCCCCGATCTCTTCAGAAGGCGTGCCGCCTCGCTCAGAGTGTGGCCCGTGGTCATGACGTCATCTATGAGGATGACTTTTTTCCCTTTTATCCTTTCCTTTTCCTTCAGGGCAAAGGCTCCCCTCACGTTGTTCTTTCTCTCTTCCACCGGGAGTTTTACCTGGGGTTTGGTGTTCTTCACACGAATGAGAGGGGCTCTGACTGGCAGGCCGCTGAGCTTTGATAGGGAACGGGCCAGAAATTCCGTCTGGGAGAATCCCCTTTTCCTTCTTTTCGCGGGATGGAGGGGCAACGGAACGATGAAGTCGGGCTTTCCGAGCTCCGAAAGGGGTTTCAGGAGGTAAGGGGCAAGTAAATCGCTCAGTTTCCTCTGACCCTGGTATTTGAAAAGGGAGATTATTTCCCTCACGATTCCCTCGTACAGGAAGGCACCCCTCGCTCTGTCGAAGGCCAATTTTTCTCTGCACCTGGGGCATTTCCCTTCGATGGGACCACCGCATTTTGAACAATAGGGCATCGATATGATTTTCTCCTCAAGCTTATCCCTGCATTCGCTACAGATTTTCTCTCCCCTTTGCAGGGGCCTGCCGCAGAGGGGACAGACACGAGGAAGAAGCAGGTTTAAAGGCGCTTCGAGGAAAAGACGGAACAGATTTTCACCTTCTTCTTGCCATCAGGAAAACCGCCGTGAGGGCTATGGCGACGGAGATCAACTGATTAAAGGTAAGGGGTCCCAGAACGTATGCGCCGGGCTCGTAATACCGGAAGAAGTCATCTATGAAACGGACGAGAGAACCGAGCACTGCGAAAGTGATAAGGAGAAAGCCCTCGCGGTGTTTTTTCCCGCGAAGGTAGAGGAGCACGAAGAAGACTATGAGCTCGCCTATGGATTCGTAGAGCTGGGTTGGATGGATGGGGATGCCAGGAAACTGCGCGCCTGCAGCCGATTCGGGACTGAAGATGACCCCCCAGGGCAGATTGGTTGGTTTCCCGAAGCAACAGCCGTTGAAAAAGCAGCCGATGCGGCCTATCGCTATGCCGAGAGCAAAGCCAGGGGCTATCCAGTCGCCGACCTTCCAGGTATTCAGTCCCTTTTTCCTGATGAAATAGATGGCGGTGGGGATGGCAAGGATGACGCCTCCGAAAAAAATGAGTCCGCCCTCCCAGACGGCGAGGGCTTTGAGTGGGTTCCTGCTGAAAATCTCCCCCCACTTCTCGATTACGAAAAAGATCCTGGACCCTATTATTGAAGCCAGGATAATGTAAAAGGTCAGATCATAGATGAAAGAGGGGTTCTGTCCGCTCCTCCTCGCTTCTCTTGCGGCCCAGTATGCCCCGGCAATAAAACCGAGCATAACAAAAAGCCCCCAGGTTCTTATTTCCAGGGGCCCAATTCTCACAAGTATTGGGTACACTTTAATAAATAAGGGGTTCCGGGATTACCCCCGGAACCCCTCTGTGGTTTTCGCAGTTAGATCTTTTCTACGTTAACTGCTTTCGGACCTTTGTCGGACTTCACTATCTCAAATCTAACTCTCTGTC
>DRBW01000131.1 GCA_011042705.1 Caldifarciminota bacterium | reverse complement strand
TAGACAGAGATTTCTATCCTGCTCTTGCCGGGTTTCCTGATCTTCGGCTTAGGCGGTTTGAATTCAGGAGCCCCGAGTTCGACGGTCAGCCCGACGTGGTGGGTCAGGCCAAGAAGGCCGTAATCCACCATCGCATACTCTAAATCAAAGGGGCCCTTCCTCAGGGAAAATCCTCCCCGTAAGCCCCTCTCATCGGAGAAGGCCCTCAGCTTGTAACCCACCCTGACTGAAAGGATACGGCTAAATTTGATGACGAGACCGACCCCTGCTTCCGGCGTCAATTCCCTGAACTTCGTCAGGCTGAAAACGAGGTCGGTCTTCCTGTAATGATAGCTGGCTCCAAAAGACACCTTTCGCGGAAGATAAGCCTTCGTGTTCTCATATCTCAGGGTAGGCCCCAGGTTCTGAAGGCTGAAGCCAAAAACCGCCGATTTCCACCGGTACAGAAACCCCAGATCTCCCGCAACCCCTTTGCCGTGCGCCTCGAACAGGTTTTTGTAGAGTACCTTGACGTTCATTCCCGCCCAGAGATTCCTGCCGAACTTCTGAGCTAAGCCCAGAACCAGCGCGGCCTCGTAGGGGCTGAACTTGCCGAGATAATCCCCCTCCTCTGACCACTTCTCGACACTGCCGTAGCCCGTATAAAGAAGGCCAAACCCCACGTGCCTCCCGGGAGCTATGGGCAGCCCGTAGACCAGAAGTTCATCCCTTATGCCAGCGAAATATTCCCGGTGCTCGAAACCGAGAAATCTCTTTCTGCCCATGCCCATAAGGCCGGCCGGATTATAGAGATAAGAAAAGGAGGACAAAGGATAAGCCGTCAGCGCCCCTGCCAGGGCTGCGCCGCCGGGACCATAGTCCAGCATGAGAAGGGGGAAGCCAGAAGTGCCCGCCCCATCAGTTCCCGTTATTATGGCCAGAAGCAGAAGTTTCAGCATTTCATCTCGCCAGAACTATTTTTTTAACTGTCTTTCTGATCTTCCCGTCATCCCCTGACAGCTTAAAGACATAGAGGTAAACTCCAGGTGCCACAAGCTCGCCCCGGTCGTTCTTGCAATCCCACTCTACAGCATGGTAACCCTTCTCCACTCTCTCTCCCTTCAGAAGCTGCCTGATGCGCTTGCCCGTCCTGTCGTAAATCACGAGGTCCACGGCTCCGCCCACCGGAGTGAAGTAAAGAAAGCGGGTCCAATCGCTGAAGGGATTGGGATAATTATGAATGCCATATCTCCCCCACAGCTCGGCCCTGAGGGTGATGAAATCCGCCGTGGCCGGCCACCTTCTGGAACGGGCTGATATCCTGACGGTGAGGGGCGGCACGGTATAAGGGGGCGTCGGCATAACTGCCCTGTCGGGAGCTCCTACCAGAGCTTCGAACTTGCATGTGTCTCCAGATGAAAGATAGGATAGCGGGAACCAGCCGTCGGCATCGCCACCGACAAGGGTGTCGCCGGCAGAATCGGCAAGCCATATCCTCCACCCTCCCGTCGTGTCGACGAATTCCACGCGGGCATCTATGCTGTCAGGAAATTCTCCGGTCCACGTCAGAAAGAGGTCGACATAGAGGGTCTCCCCCGTTTCAAGAAAGACGGTCGTATCGGGCCAGAGATCCAGGTTCAGTTCAAGGGGCTCAACGGCCGTTATGATCATCACGGAATCGATCCTGGTCGAATCGCTCCCGGAGAAAGCCCTCACGTAAAGGGTATCGACATAGCCAAACTCGGCATCGATGGGCGGTTCAACGGAAACAATAAAAGGACGAGGCCCGAAATGTGGAGGAAGAAGGCCCAGGTCGGGATTTCCATCCCCATCGGTATCCTCGAGCTGTGACGGGAAATCGTAATTCAGTGCCCTGTAAGTCCAGCCCTCGGTGCCTCCCCTGAACTGGATCTCCACCACATCGGACGAATTGCCAGTATTGTAGGCCCTCAAACCGTAGTTAATCACATGTCCAGGTTTAACCGAGCCCTGAGTGTCAGGCTCGAGATATATCCCGTAAACGGGAAGTACGGTCACATTCACCCGGGTTCCGGCGGCAGCCCCTGTGTCCACGCTGGACCTGGCGACCAGGGTGTCGGTGAAAGCGAAGCCGGCGAAGGCGGTCTCGGGTGAATAGATCCTGAGGAGAAAGAAGACAGTGTCTTCCCTTTCAACCGTGACGTCGGGTATCTCGTTTTCGTTGTGGTCACCCAGAAGGAGCTGCCCCGAGGAGTCAAACAGGGCCGAAGAAAATCCCCCGGGTATTCCGTACTGGTATATATCTACGGTATCGGTCGCCCCTCCCGTATTAACGATATGGAGGAGAAAGGAGCCCGAGTCCCCCGGAACAAGGGCTATATCCCCGAGTGGGCCGAGCTCCAACCTTGCCCAGGGACCTATCACAGAAGTCAGGGTGACGGAATCCCTGGCGGTTGTATCGATCGATGAGCAGACAGAAAGGACGGTAAAAACCTGAGTGCCCGTAGGGAGATCGGGCGGCGCTGTGACTTTCACGGAGAAACAGAAGACTGAATCCGGGTCAAGGGGCCCCGTATCGGGCAGCCCATTGCCGTTATGGTCGAAAAGGGGGCTCAGTCCGGCCGAGTCAAGTATCTCCACACCCCAGCCTGAATCGGCCGTGAATTCTACATCGAAGGTATCGGGATAATTGCCGAGGTTTTTCACGAAAAGGATATAGAGAGCCGATGAATCGGGCAGAAGGGTATCGGTCTGATCGGGCCATAGATCGGGCCCCGGCTGCGGATAATCCCTGAAATAAACGTAAATGCTGTCGAAGCTCAGTCTGGATACGAGGCTGTAGTCGAGCTCGAAATCGATCCTGTACTGTATGTAACGGGCCGAATCTATCTCGAGAAGCTGCCCCTGGGAGACCTCTAACCAGTCGGAAAGAGAATCGGGATGCGCCCCCGTCCTTATGCTCACGCCGATGCGGCAGTTCCCGGGCAGCTCCGCCCAGAAACGCAAGGAGTCCAGTATGACTGGCCTCCCGGCATCAAAGAGCGACGAGAGATAACTCTCCACCGGGCCTCCATCCCAGATGTTACCGAGGGGAGATAAGCTGAAAAACCTGCCCGCGGCATGGGTATAAAACTTGACAGAACTGTCGGGGTCGAAACCCGCCGGCGAGCCCCAGAGGAGCCAGGTTGAATCCGTCGGGGGCCCCTGCATCTCCCCCAGCAGCAGATCCGTCCACCCGTCACCGTTAAAATCGGCAGCGAAGGCGCCCGAACAGGCGTTGGGCCCCTCCACGGAATCCCTCACGAAGACATCGGGGGAGACCTGATAATAGATGTAATGGGGAGACAGGCCCCTGCCGAAGAAAAGGTCAATCAGCCCGTTTCCATCCAGATCGCTGGCGAGGACACTCATTGCGCCCGGTACATAGAACTTTCGGCTCTCCTGTCCGACATTACCTTCCGGCGCGCCGAAATAAAGCGTGGAACTGTCCGCCCCCCTTTCTGCCAGGCAGATGTCGAGATATCCGTCGCCGTTGACATCGGAAATGGCAAGCCCCTGAGCGTCGAGGCTGAGCAGCGTATCCACTTTGATCACCGAGTTGCCCTCGTAAAATAATATGAACATCCTCTCGCTCGAAGTCGTCAAAACGGGGTCGAGATAGCCGTTGAAATCAAAATCGGCGATTCCTCCAACCTGCGTCGCGCCCCCAAATGGGAGACTGTCCTTCACGAAGAAGGAATCGGGGAAAAGCCCGACGTCCAGACCCCAGAAAACGTAGGGGTGAGCATCGGGTGCCGAACTGGTGAACAGAATATCAAGCCTTCCGTCGCCGTTGAGATCGGCCACAAGGGGTACCTCTGCCTTTCTGGTGGGGAGATACACCACATCGGAGGGCGAGAAACCCGACGGGCCTCCCCAGAAAAGAAGGGAAAAGGTATCGGTGACGAAGTTTATCTGCTTGACGGCGACGACGACGTCCACGTAGCCGTCACCGTTGAAATCGGCCAGGGCACATCCGCCGTTCTGAGGGTCGTCGGCGATGAAAAGTGAATCGAGCTCAAACATATGCCCTACGGGGAACATGTGATAATGCATGTAGACGTAAGCATAATCGCTGGGAATCCCCCGGAAGGAATTGGGGAAAAACAGGTCCATATAATTGTTATCGTCGAAATCCAGGTCCTGACCGACGATCCGAATTCCTCCCTTCGACGGAGTCCATATCCTCGAGCCGAGGGCAGACATCATCTCCTCTCCTGAAGGGAGCAGGCGATATTCGGCTCCGTCAGAAAAATCCTCGAAATCCTTCTCTATCCAGACATCGGCCCGGAGGAAAAGAGAAAGTCCCCAGAAAAGCACACCTAACCACACCTTGGCCATT
>DRBW01000091.1 GCA_011042705.1 Caldifarciminota bacterium | reverse complement strand
TATTGAAAAGGACGGTGCTTCTCGTTAATATATAAACCTGACTGAAGCCTCCGTAGCTCAACTGGTGGAGCAGCTCATTCGTAATGAGCAGGTTGGCGGTTCGAATCCGCCCGGGGGCTTAAAAGCTGAAAGTGAAAAATTTATTGTTCAGCGTTTCCGGCCTGAGAGGCATTGTTGGGGACGGGTTGAATCCCCTGAATACAGTTCGATACACCGCGGCCTTCGCTTCCTGGAATGGGAAGGGGTTATATCTTCTCGGAAGCGACACAAGGCCCCACGGTGATCTCTTTATAGACCTCGTGAAGGCGACGTTGAGGGGGCTCGGTAACGATGTCGTCGATCTCGGGATCGTTCCCACACCGACCCTTCTCTACCTTGTCAGGAAGTGGGAGGCTCAGGGCGGAATCGTTGTCACGGCAAGCCACAATCCCATAGAGTGGAACGCCCTGAAATTCGTGAAAAAAGGTGGAATTTTCCCGTCGGCCAGGGAGAAAGAGGAAATAGAGAAGGGGATCGACGGTCCCTTTGAATGGGCCCGCTGGGATGAGGTTGGCGGCTTTCTTGAGGATTTCACTGCCTGGACCGAGCATGTCGACGATATATTGATATCTCCCTATGTTGACGTCGATTCGATAAAGAGCAAAAATTTCAAAGTTGCCGTGGACGCCGTTAACGGCGCTGCCCACGAGGCTCTACCTGCACTGCTTGAGGAACTCGGGACAGGCGTTGTCCGACTGAACTGCAGCCCCGAGTCTCCCTTTCCCCATAAGCCCGAACCGCGTCCCGAGGCCCTCGTCGAGCTCGATGCCCTTCTGAGGGCAGGGAGTGTGGATGTCGGTTTCGCGGTGGATCCCGATGGAGATCGGCTCCTTTTGGGCATAACGGGAAGGGGCCTCCTATCGGAGGAGTATACCGTTCCCCTCGCCGTCTATTCCGTTTTGATGAGGAAAAAAGGAGACGTTGTGGTCAACTATTCCTCCTCGCTTCTCACGGACCGGGTCGCCTCAAAATTCGGCGTAAAGGTCCACAGGGCGAGGGTAGGGGAGGCCAACGTGGTGGAAAAAATGAAGGAGGTCGGTGCCCTTATCGGCGGAGAGGGAAACGGCGGCGTGATTTTCCCCGAGATGAACTCGGCGAGAGATTCCCTGGTGGGTGCGGCCCTTATTCTGAGCTTATTCAGTAAGCGGGGCTTTGAAGTTATCGATGAATTGCCGCAGTACCATCTGGTCAAAAAGAGCTTTCCCCTCAGGGGAGAGTTCCAGGTTCAGAGGCTTGCCCCTTATTTCGAAGGAGGTCAGATGAGCCTCGAAGACGGACTCTACGTGAGGTACGAGAATTCCTGGGCTCACATCCGGCCTTCCAACACGGAGCCCATAATCAGGGTCTTTGCCGAGGCGGAAAGTGCCGAAGAGGCTGAGGGTTTAGTGAAGAAAGCTGAAGATGCTTTAAAGAGAGCCGGCCTTCTCTGAGTGACCTCCGGCGAATTTTCTGACCTTTTCCTCCAGTTTTTCCCTGTGAGTTCCCCTCCAGTATATTCTCTTGCAGCCGGGACAGAAGTAGAATTCCCTGTGGACGAGGTATACGTGAAAGGGCACGAGACCTTTCACTCTTTCTCTGGGGACCTTCTCGAGGGGTGTATTGCATTCCAGACAACGTGTGAAGGGTTTGATTTCTCCCCGGAGACCGAAATGTTCGAGGACCGCCATCACCTGTTCATCGGTTTTCTCCGTTGGGAGAAAAAAGAAATCTATTTCGCCTTTCAACTTCAGGATGGAGGTGTTGCGGGTCAGTATTATTCGGTTTTCTTCTCTGGCTCTCTTAACCAGGTGCCCGATGTCCCCTTCCCTGTGGTATTCGGCATCGAAGCCGAGAAGCCTGAGATATCTGGCAAGCTTTCCGGCCATGGAATCGACGAGGAATCTCATTTTGCGGAGAGAGCGATAAGGATTTCCCTCATGAGAACTGCAGCTGTGACGGCGGAGTGGTTTCCCGGGGCAGCCAGCGGATTGAACTCCACCAGGTCGGCTCCTATTATTTTCCCGCGGAGCAGTTTTATAACCTCTAAGAGCTCCATGAAGCTTATACCACCGGGTTCGGGATTGGTCACGGCGGGGAATTCGGCAGGATTCAGGACATCGAGGTCGAGGGTCAGATAGATGGGCTTGCCCTTCCATTTCTCAATTTGAGCCATGAGGGGCTCCAGCACCCGGAAGGGCTCGCCGCAGGCGGGCTCTTTCTCCTCGGGGCCTTTGCTCCTGTATCCGAAAGAACAGATTTTGTTTTCTCCAAAGAGCTCTTCCAGCCTCCTTATTACTGTGGCATGGGAGAAATAACGTCCCTCGAAGGAATCTCTTCTGTCAAGGTGGGCGTCGATATGCAGGATGTGGATATCGTTCCAGATCTTCCCTGCCGATTTCACGAGAGGGTAGGTTATCAGGTGATCACCGCCAAGGGCGAGGAAGGGATAACCTCCATCGAGAACCCTGTCGATGGCGGCTTCTATCTTCTTCAGGGCTTCTTCGGGCTCGGAATCGGATTCCGGGTAAAGGTCTCCCACATCGATGTACCGGGGCATCAGAGCCTGCTGGTAAAGGCTGTAGAACTCTATGGATTCGAGTGCCCAGCGAATTTTCTGGGGTCCCAGAGATGTGCCGCGGAAAAAGTTCCCCTTTCCTTCAAAGGGCACGCCGAAAACTATCGGCTTATCCTTCGAGTTCATCTCTCATGAAAGGCGGCAGGGTGAAAGCCGCCCTGTGGACACGCTCGTCGTAATATCTGAGACCTTCCGGTGGTTTCCTTTTCAGTTCGAGGGGATCGACGGTGTCGGAGGCAAAGGCGAAACTCCACAGAGAACCCGGGTAGGTGGGAACGACGGTGTTGTAAAAGTTCACCTTCCCGAATATAGAGCTCAGGATTTTTTTCTGGCTTTTGATGAAATCCATATGTAGAAATGGCGATTCGCACTGGAGGGCGAGAACTCCATCTTTCCCGAGGAGAGACTTGATATCTCTGTAGAAGCCTTCGGAGAAGAGGATTTCTGCCGGACCCACCGGATCGGTGGAATCTATCAAAACGACGTCGTATCCGTTTTCAGCAGTTTTCACGAATTTCGCCCCGTCGCCGATCACGACTTCTGACCTCGGATCCGAGAAGCTCTCGGAGAGCGATGGGAGGTGTTGTTTTGCCAGGTCCACCACCTCTCTGTCGAGCTCGACGAGGGTCGCTTTTTTGACCTCATGATAGCGCAGGACTTCCCTCAGAGTCCCTCCGTCGCCGCCGCCGATGATGAGCACCCTCTCAGGTTTGGGATGAGTGGTAAGGGCTGGATGTGCCAGCATCTCGTGATAGAAGAACTCGTCTTTTTCCGTTGTCATCACACAGCCGTCGAGGACGAGGACTTTGCCGAAAAGGGGGTTGTGGAAAATCCATATTTCCTGGTAGGGGCTTTTCCTGTAGGCTATGGGCCTGCCTATTTCGAGGAGGATCCCCGACGAGGGTGTGTGTAATTCGTTGAACCAGTTTCTGCCCGCCATGTCACCATACCGCCACACCGGCAAAGGCACAGGAGGGGCCGACCACTTCGATACTCGACGAGATGACGAGAATTTCCTTTATCTCACAGCCCCTCGCTATCAGGGCCTGTTCTGCCATGAATCGCGCTCTCTGCCTCGCGTAATCTTCGTCGAATTCACCGGCTATTTCCGCGATGATCCCCACACATCCCCTGTTTACGGGCAATCCCACAGCGACCGCAGCGGAAATCAGCCTTCCCGGCTCTGAGCTGCAGACTGACCCATAGGCTATGGGCAGGAGAGAACCGGCTGGCAGGTCCACTGAGTCGACTTTGCGAGAGTCAGGAGGAATGATGCTGGAGACCTTCAGGAGATTGTAATTCCCGATGCCCGCTTTCAGGAGGGCGTTGTCGAAAGCGTTCAATTCGGTGGGGCCTTCGGCCGCCCCGGCTGCCATGAAGAACTTCTCAGGCTTTCCAGATAAAGGGTTTGCCATCTCTGAATATCTCTCCTCGCTTCAGATCTTGAAGCAGGTAGTTGGGGAGGGAGAACATGCTTTTCATCACGTCGGGGTTTAAAAAGTAAAGATCCTTTAGCCCGCGGCTTTCCATTCGATTTTTGAGCTCAGAAGGATCGATGTTGAGAGGTGAACTTTTCCTGGATGCCAGGACGAAGGCCCAGAGGAGCTGAAACGAGAAGATGTAGGTTACATAGACGCTCACGTGTTCGAAAACCTCGGTGAGCGTCCTGTAAAGCCCAGTGACGAATCTGTTATAGAGCGGGTCAGCGCTGCCTGCCTGGGCCACGTAAAATCCATCTTCGTTGAGGATTTCGCGAATTCTGCTGAGGAATTCGAGGGTGTACAGGGAGAT
>DRBW01000212.1 GCA_011042705.1 Caldifarciminota bacterium | reverse complement strand
CGCGTCTTATCTGCGGGCCTGTTGAGATTTTTCATCTCCTCTTTGACTTCCTTTGCCCTCTTTATGAGCATTCCGATGGTCATTTCCCTGTCGCTCCTGTACCTCCTGTTCTTTCTGACGAGTTCGGAACTCACGGGAATGTGCACGAGGTGCTCTTTGAAGAAAATCCTCCTGTAGGCTTCCTCTTCCCTTCCCAGAGCCTCGTGGATCTCCCCGTCCGTGAGCCTCAGGGCTATAAACTCCTCGCTGGCCGATTCCACAACCCCCTCTTTCGCGAAGATAAACCGGACTCCCCCTTCGACCGGCTCTTCTATGGAGATGCCGTAGAGCCTCTGGGTCCTGTCGTCCTTCTTCTCGACATAAATCAGGTAGCCCTGAAAGTTCACGAAAACCCGCGGCTTGATCTCTCCCACGGGTTTCTTGTGGTGTATGTCGATGAGCAGATTCTTGAGCCTGTGATTCGCCTCGGGAAGCAAAAAATTGTCAAAGGCGGCCATGACGGCGAATATGGCAATCGAGATCAGAAAGGGCCCGAGAAGCGTTCTCCTGAAACTAATCCCTGCCGATTTCATCGCGAGAATTTCGAAATCCTCGCCGAGCCTCCCATAGGCGACGATGGAAGCGATCAAGACCGACATGGGAACGGTCATGGCAAGGATGAAAGCCATGGAAAGTCCAAAGACCTCGGAAACCTGAAGGAAATGAACGCCCCTCTTTATCAGCAGGTCGAGAAGCTGATAGATCCTGCTCAGAAGAAAAATAAAAGTGAGGACCAGAAGCCCCCCGAGGAAGGGCGAAATGTGTTCCCTTATGATGTAGAGATCGAGCTTCTTCACTTTCTGCCGATGTTGTATAGGATATTGAAAAGCAGGGTGAGAATGATGGAGAGCAACACCGATGTCCCGAGGAAGATGTAGATCCTGATGTTGCCCCTGCTTATTACTATGTCAAAGGGAAGTCTCCCCGGGCCCTCTCCCCTGAAGAACAGAAGAAAAAGAACCCCCAGAAGGATCAAAAACAACCCCATACTTATGAGAAATCTGCCCGGATTCATAGTTTAATTTAATAAGCGATGAGCACCCGGCGGTCAAGCTCCCGCAGGCACCGCCGGGCTTTGCGGGTATTGATTGACTGATTAATAACCGACCTTTAATATAACGCTGAAATGCTATGGATAGACTCACCGTTATGTGGAAAACATCCTCTTTTTATCCCTCCGATTATGAGGGGGATAGCCCGGAGCGCTTTGAATTTCGGGAAATGTGGAAAACTCCAGATGGGTCACCCAAGTATCTGGTATCTCGGGAGATAGGAATGTGGGTCGGTGTTGATATCTGTGTGGAAACTTAGAGAAGGGGGAGTGCTATGGAACGCCTTTCGGAGGACAGGGAACTCAGGGCAAAGAAACTGTGGGAGGAGGTTCTGGGACACCTGAAGGAACGGATAACTGCCCAGGCCTTCGAGACCTGGTTCAGCGAGACCCGGGCAGTGACCGTATCCGACGACCGGCTTATTATCGAGGTGCCCAATGAGTTCTATATCGACTGGCTTGAAGAGCATTACTCAAAGGTGGTTAGAGAGGCTCTGAAATCGGCGGGGATAACTAACCTGAAATTAATATACAGGCCCGCCCCCAAAGAGGAAAGGGAGGAAGAAAGAGGCTTTATCGCTGTCAAAAAACCCTCTACAAGGCTTCAAGCCCGCTATACCTTCGATAATTTCGTCGTGGGCAAATCCAATGAGTTTGCCTACTCGGCTGCGAGGGCTGTGGCTCAGTCGCCCTCGGGCGAATACAATCCTCTTTTCATTTACGGCGGCGTGGGCCTGGGAAAGACTCATCTCCTGCAGGCCATCGGAAACTACTGCCTGAAAAAGCACAAAAAGCTTAAAGTCCACTATGTCCCTGCGGAAACCTTCATGAACGAGATGATCCGAGCCATCCAGAAGAGAAGCATGGTCAGCTTCAAGCTGAAATACAGGCAGCTCGACGTCCTCCTCATCGACGACGTACAGTTTCTGCGCGATAAAGAGATGCTACAGGAAGAGATCTTCCATACATTCAACTCCCTCTACGATGCCGGAAAGCAGATAGTAATGACGAGCGACAGGCCGCCCAAAGAGATACCCTCGATTGAGGAGAGGCTGGTTTCCCGTTTTCAATGGGGCCTTGTCGTGGACATAAAGCCTCCCGATCTCGAGACCAGGATGGCGATACTCAGGAAAAAGTGCGAGGAGGAGGAAATTCACCTGAGCGACGAGATCATACACTTCATCGCTCAGAAGGTGAGGAAAAACATAAGGGAACTTGAAGGGTGCCTGGTGAGGATAGCAGCCTTTCATTCCCTCACGAAGAGGCCCATCACCCTCCAGGTCGCCGAGGAGATACTCAGGGACATGATAAAGGAGTCGCGGGGGCTGGAGGTAACCGACGTCATCGAGGCGGTCTCCAGAGCTTTCAACATTCCCGCCAGGGAGATAAAGGGAAAACGAAGGAAAAAGGAGATCGTGGAGGCCCGTCAGGCTGCTATGTACCTGATGCGACACATGCTGGGAATGTCTCTGAAATCAATAGGTTACAGCCTCGGAGGGCGCGATCATTCCACTGTAATCCATAGTATCGAGAAAGTGGAAAAGCTTGTGGAAGACGGTGGGGATATTGTGGAAAAAATCGAAAAGGCGAAAGAAATTTTGAGGTCACTATGAGTTTTCAACAGGTTTTCAACAGGGACAAGTACCTCGAGGAGAAGGAGGTTAGTGGTTTTATACATGAGCTTACTAATTCTTTTCTTAAAGATTTTGAAAAACAGCAAGGAGGTATTTGAGTAATGAAATTCACGGTGGCGACACAGGACTTCATCAGGGCTCTCAGCGATGTCTCAAAAGCCCTTCCGCAGAGGACAACACTTCCCATCGTTCAGAACATACTTATGGAGGTCAAAGGAGGCAAGCTTACACTATCGGCCACCAATCTGGACTTCTCCGTCAAAGAGACCATACTGGTTGACAGCAAGGAAGAGGGAAGCTGCACTGTACCGGGTAAGGCCCTCATAAACGTGGTAAGCGTATTGCCCCCATCCACCCTCACGGTGGAATACGTTAGCAATACCCTGAGGCTCGTGAAGGAAAACGGCGTATACTCGCTCGTCACCAGGTCAGCCGAGGACTTTCCGAGGTTCAAAGAGATAACGAGCGGGCAGCGTTTCAAGGTCAAGAGGGAGTTCGTTCTCAAAGGGGCCGATAAGGTCTCTTTCTGCGCCGCCAGAGAGGATCCCCGTCCCTTCCTGACAGGAGTTCTCTGGCATATGGCAGGCAACGAGATGCGTTTTGTGGCTTCCGACTCCCACAAGCTTGGACTGTGGAAGAAAAAACTCGATATTTCCGCCGATTTTCAGGCGATACTTCCCCGTAACGTATTTGACCTCGTCAAGTCTCGTGACGACGAGGAGGTAGAGGTACTTTCGGGATCCGACATAATGGCCTTTTACTTCAGCGATGCGGAGCTGGTAACAAGGTTAATAGAGGGACCTTACGCCGCCTACGAAGAGGTCATACCCAAAGAAGAGGGATATGTCTTCAAAACGCCTACCAACGAATTTATAAGCACCCTGAGGAGGATCCTGGTCTTCACCGAAAAACCCACTTACCTGGTCAAATGGCACCTGACGCCCGGACACGTGACGCTTTTCGCCCAGTCCCCCGAGGTCGGAGAGGCCACCGAAGTTCTCGATGGTGATTATACGGGGATAGAGATGGACGTGGGATTTAACGCTCAGTATCTCCTCGAAACGGTGCGCCATATCGATTCCGACGAAATAATATTTCACTTCTACTCGCCTCTATCTGCCGTTGTCCTTAACCCGTCGGAGACCCCCGAGGACGAGGAGCTTCTCTACCTGATCATGCCCATCAAACTCGAGTGAGCTTTACCGGGAGGAGAGATAAGGTTCTCTTTCCTCACGGGTGATCTCGTGAATGTGACGGAAAAGTTCCTCGTAGGCAGGGGTGAGCTTCACGTTTCTCCTCTGCATGACCCTTTTTGCTACCTCCAGTGCCTTTTCGAGGTCATACTCGGAGATCCCGGAAGCACCTCCCCAGCCGAAGGAAGGTATGAATTTCGGCGGGAAATCGCCGCCGAAGACGTTCGCCGAGAATCCAACTATCGTGCCGGTGTTGAACATCGTGTTAATGCCCGATTTTGAGTGGTCCCCCATTATGAGGCCGAGGAATATCATGCCCGTGTTTATTTCCTGGCCGAAGAAATTCACTTTAATCGGACCGTAGGTGTTTTTGAGGTCCGAGTTATTCGTATCGGCGCCTATGTTGACCCAGCTGCCCAGATAGGCATGCCCAAGGAAGCCCTCGTGCTGCTTGTTGGAATAGCCCTGTATTATG
>DRBW01000213.1 GCA_011042705.1 Caldifarciminota bacterium | reverse complement strand
TCCTCAACAGGTTCCCCGAGAGGGTCATTCAGCTCGCCGTGAGGAGAATGCTGCCCAAAAACAAACTCGGCAGAAAAATGTTCAGGAGGCTTAAGGTTTACCGGGGGCCGGAGCATCCCCACTCTGCCCAGATGCCCAGGCCCTTCGATATCGATAAGTTCAATTGAGGAGGCATTTGATGGAAGAAGCCAGGATATATTTCGCCACCGGCACAAGAAAGAGGGCGGTGGCAAGGGTAAGGCTGAGAGAAAGCGGAAAGGGCCGCATATATATCAACGGGAGAAGGGTGCTTGAATATTTTGGCCGTGAAGAGCTTGTGCAACATGCACTTGAGCCCCTGCGGGTGACCGGAAAAGAGGGCCAGTTTGACGTCATAGCCAAGATCAGAGGCGGAGGAATTTCGGGTCAGGCAGGTGCCCTCCGGCTCGCCATTGCCAGGGCTCTCGCAAGCTACGACGAAGGTCTTAAAGACCTCCTGAAACGGCACAAATTGCTCACCCGAGATCCAAGGGAAAAGGAGAGAATGAAGTATGGAAAAGCCAAGAGAAGGAAGTCTCCCCAGTACTCAAAGCGCTAATACCCTCGAGCTGCCGATCGACCTTAAGGATTTACTCGAGGCGGGAGTTCACTTCGGGCACAAGCGCAGAAGGTGGAACCCGAAGATGAAGCCCTATATCTTCACGGAGCGGCAGGGAATTCACATAATTGATCTGAGGAAAACGCTCGAACAGCTGAAAAAGGCCTACGATACCCTGAGAAAGATAGCTGCTGAGGGAGGGAGGATTCTCTTCGTCTGTACCAAGAAACAGGGAAAGGATATAGTTGCTGAAGAGGCGAAAAGGGCCGGCGTCTTTTATATGACCGAAAGGTGGCTGGGCGGTACCCTGACCAATTTCGAGACGATCAGGAACAGAATCGAATACATGAAGGACCTGGAGAGGATGGTCGAGACAGGCCAGATCAATCAGCTTCCGAAGAAGGAGGCGGCGAAGCTACAGAAAGAACTGGAGAAACTGAGAAAGGTTCTGGGCGGGATACGCGACATGGAAGAGCTTCCCGACGTCATGTTCGTCGTCGACATAATAAACGACGAGATAGCGGTCAAAGAGGCGATAAAACTGAACATCCCCATAGTGGCCCTTGTGGACACCAATGCCGATCCCGAAATCGTTGACCTGCCAATACCCGCCAATGACGATGCCATCCGTTCCATCAGGCTCATCACCAGGGTTATGGCCGACGCGGTGATCGAGGGCAAGCAGGGCAAAGACTACCTCGTTAAGGAGGCCGAGTTCGCCGAGAAGACAGAGGAAAAAGCAACCGAGGCCACAGCGGTTGCTGAGACTGCCTCTGAGGAGAAGGGAGAGAAGGTTGAGGGACCTCAGGAAGCAGCTGTATCCGATACGAAGTCCCCTTTAGAGAAAAAAGCTGCTTCTGCCGAAGCCGCTCCGGAGGAAGCGCCGGAATCGGCCGAAAAGACTCCTGCCGAGGCTCCATCGGAGGAGGAGGAGAAGTCCGTCGCCGGGGAGGCTCAAGCTGCCGTAGAAGCACCCGAACCCCGTGCTGAAGCGGGCGCCCTGAAGAAAGAGGAAGAAGAGGCAGCAACTTCAGAGGAAAAAACCGAGGTTCCTGCCGGGGAGACCGAAGAGGCCGCCGGGGAAAAGGCGGCCGAAGGAACTGAAGAAAAAGAAGAGAAAGAAGACGAAAGGGAGGCTTTGTGATGGCAGTGGACATGGAACTGGTCAAGCAACTCCGAAAGATGACGGGGGCCGGGGTTCTCGATTGCAAGAAAGCCCTGGAAAAAACGGGCGGCGACCTTGACAAAGCGGTCGAGGAACTCAGGAAGATGGGAATAGCGAAGGCCGAGAAGAAGATGTCCCGTGAAGCGAGGGAAGGCATAATCGATGCTTACATCCATCCCGGCGCAAAGCTCGGAGTGCTGGTTGAGGTAAACTGCGAGACCGATTTCGTGGCGAATACCGCCGAGTTCAAAGACCTCGTTCACAACATCGCCCTTCAGATTGCTGCCACAGGCCCCCTTGCTGTTTCCAGGGAGCAGATACCAGAGGAAATCATCGAGAAAGAGAAGGAAATCTACAGGGCGCAGCTTGAGGGAAGCAACAAGCCCCCTCACATCATAGAAAAGATCGTCGAGGGAAAACTGGAGAAGTTCTTCCAGGAGGCAGCTCTCCTGGAGCAACCCTTCATAAAGGACCCGCAGAAAACGGTCGGGGATCTCGTCAAAGAATATATAGCCAAATTCGGGGAGAACATCGTAATCAGACGGTTTGCGAGGTTCCGCCTTGGAGAGGAGTGAGCCCAGATACAAAAGGGTACTCCTGAAAATCTCGGGCGAACTGCTCGGAGGGAGTGGCGGGGATGCTTTCTCAGAGGAAAACCTCAGATTCATCGTCGATGAGATAAGCGAGGTCGTTGAGCTCTTCGGCATCGAAGTGGGGCTTGTCGTTGGAGCCGGCAACATCGTGCGGGGCGAGAAACTCTACAGGGCTCTGGGTATCGACAGGTCCACTGCTGACTACATGGGCATGATCGGGACCATTATAAACTCCCTTGCCCTTCAGAGCGCCTTCGAAAAGCGCGGATTGAAGGCCGTCGTGATGAGCTCCCTTGAAATAAGGGGGGTAGTAAAACCCTACGCCATAAGGGAAGCGATGGATCACTTACGGGAAAGGAAAATTGTGATCTTTGCCGGTGGAACGGGGAGTCCCTACTTCACAACTGACACAGCGGCTGCCCTCAGGGCAGTTGAAACGGGTTGCGATGTCCTCCTCAAAGGAACCAAGGTGGATGGCGTATTTGACCGGGATCCGGAAGTTCATTCCGACGCACGCAAAATAGACAGAATAGATTTTGACGAAGTGATAAGGCGGGAACTGAGGGTGATGGACATAACGGCTTTCACTCTGTGCAGGGAGAACTCGCTGCCCATAATCGTTTTTAATCTCACCGAAAGGGGAAACCTCAAAAAGGCAGTCATGGGGGAAAAAGTGGGCACACTTGTGTGGTCAAAAAAGGAGGCTTGATATGCCTGTCCTTGATAGCGTATATAGGGACGCGGAAAACAGAATGACAAAATCGGTGGCAGCTTTTAAGATGGAAATGGCTCGGATCCGCACCGGCAGGGCCACCCCTGCTCTTCTCGAGGGGATAAAGGTCGAGTATTACGGGAATCCCGTACTGATCAATCAGATCGCCAGCGTGATGGCTCCCGAGCCCAGGCTGCTGATCGTTCAGCCCTGGGACAAGAGCGTTATAAAGGAAATCGAAAAGGCCATCAGATCTTCGGAGCTGGGATTGAACCCCCAGAACGACGGCAACGTCATCAGAATACCCATTCCTCCACTCTCCGAGGAGAGAAGACATGACCTCATCAAGCTGGTGAAGAAGCTCGCCGAGGAGGCCCGCATCGCCATCAGAAACATAAGAAGGGATGCCATGGAAAAGATCAAATCCATGGAGAAAAAGAAGGAGATCTCCGAGGACGAGAGAAAAAAGGCCGAGGAAAAGGTTCAGGACATAACCGACAAATACATAAAAGAGATCAACGAGCTCCTGGAGAGGAAGGAAAAGGAGATCCTGGAAGAATAAACACCCCCGCGAGATGCAGGATTTCTCTCAGCTAAAAATACCCAGGCACATCGCTATCATAATGGACGGAAACGGCCGATGGGCGCGGAAACGCGGTCTGCCCCGGATAGTGGGACACAAGACGGGTGTGGAGTCGGTGAGAGAAGTGATCAGGGTGGCCTCAGAGCTGGGCGTGGAATACCTGACCCTCTATACCTTCTCTAAGGAGAACTGGAAGCGCCCGAAGGAAGAGGTAATGGGCCTCATGAACCTCCTCAAGAGGCTTTTACGGATGGAGGTCGAGGAGCTCAACAGGAACAACGTCAGAATAAAGGCCATAGGCAGGCTTCAGGATCTGCCCGATGAGGTCCTGAAGGAGCTCGAGAGGGCCCGCAGGCTCACCGAGAACAACGATGGGCTGAAGCTTTATCTCGCCATCTCCTATGGAGGGAGGGCAGAGATAGTTGACGCTTTCAAAAAAGCCCTGAAGAAATGGGAAGAGGGGAAGCTAACGCCGGATTCCATCGACGAGGAATCCTTCCGCGAATTCCTCTACGATCCCGAACTCCCCGACCCCGACCTCCTGATAAGGACTTCGGGAGAGATGAGGGTGTCCAATTTCATGTTATGGCAGATAGCCTACTCAGAGATCTACGTCACACCTACCCTCTGGCCCGATTTCAGGAGAGAAGAGCTCCTCAAAGCCATTGAGGACTACAGCAAGAGGGAAAGGCGATTCGGTGGCATTGGCTAACATCACGAAAAGGCTCCTCGTTGCCCTCGTACTCATTCCCCTCTTTCTCC
>DRBW01000029.1 GCA_011042705.1 Caldifarciminota bacterium | reverse complement strand
CGTCCGTTTCTGTAGGTGTAGTACTTTATAAACCTTTTCCCGGGATATAGCAAGATGTAGCCCGAAACGCCGGGATAGATGGCCATGGAGTCCAGGGCCTCCTTGACCTGAAAGGGATTGAGGGGTCTACCGGTGAACAGGGCTTTCACTATACTCCCGGCGTCATAGCCCCTCTGGGCGACTTCGGATGGGCTTCCCCCATAACGGGCCTGATAGCGCTGCATCAGGTCTCTTTTTTCGGTGTCCCTTCTGACATCGCCCTTTAAACCGGCCGTGGGTTTGACAAAAACGACATTTTCAATGAAGCGGCCTCCCCATCGGGAAGCGAGATCACCTCCCCATCCCTCAAGGCCAAGTATAGGCAGCTCCACGCCTTCGTATCGAAGGTGTGCGGCGAGAAGCATCCCGTTGCCCGTTATCCCGGGGATTATTACGGCCTGACACCCCCTTTCCTCCAGGATGGGCCGCAGCTCGCGGAAGGCCATGGTGTCGGCTCTGAACCTTCCGGTAAGGACCACTTCAAGCCCGTAGCTCGACAGCTTTCTGTATATTACGTTCTTCACGGAGTTGCCCAGGGGGACATCGGGATAAAACAGGGCGAGCTTCACGAGTCCCTTCCTGGCAGCATATTCCAGGAGCCTGTCAATCTCATCGTAGTAGCGCCTCACGAAGGGGTAGGCCATCCCGTCGGCCTCGACGAGGGAGAGGTCCTCGGATAGAGGGTAAAGAGAGGGCAGCAGGTTCAGGTTTAGAAGCGGAGCAACGGCATCGGCTTGCTCCGAGGGGAGGGCAACGATGACGAGCGAGGTGGCCATCCCGGAGATCCTTCGGACAAGCTCGACGGCCTTTGACTTCCTGAGCTCCACATCCCATATTTTCTCCTCTATGCCGCCGGGGCTGGCCAACCTGAATCCCCTCAAGAACTCCTCGGACAGCGATGGAAAGGCCGAAAGTGGCAAAAGTAAGTCAACTCTTTTCGTTTTCTCGAGCCTCTTTTCGAGCTTTCCCTCGTCGAGGAGTTTGCTCACGGCTTCCCTCTCGGGCCCTTCGAAAAGCTGAAGTATCGAATTTCTGATGCTCTCCCTGAGCTTACCGTTTTTGGTCTTTATTGCCTGCAAAAAGAGCTTCAGGGCATCTTCTCTTTTCCCCCGTTCTCCCAGTGCCTTACCCCTCAGGTAAAGGACGTGGTCGCGGTAGACGCTCCTTCTGTATCTCTTGAGAAAGACATCGGACAGGGAAAGGACCGAATCTATGACGCCGAGCCTGTAATAAGCGTTGACGGCAAGAAAATAAGCCTGTCCGCCTTCTTTTGACGGCTTTCGCTCCGAGAGCAGGGGCCTCAACAGAACGAGGGCGGAATCGGTCTCACCCCTGTTTAAAAGTTCTTGAGCCCGTAGCAAAATGCTCTTTTTCGAGGCCTCAAGGAGAAGAGGGAAAAGAAGGAGAATTATAAAAATCAGCCTTTTCACGACTCAGAACCAAAGCTTTCGGTCGCCATTTCCAGATATTCGAGGGCGTTCTTCCGTATCATCTCGAACTCAGCGTCGCTCACCTGACGGATCACTTTCCCCGGAACACCGACCACGAGGGACCTTTCAGGAATCTCAGTGCCCGGTGGGACGACGGCGCCGGCCCCGATGATAGAGCCGAATCGGACCTTTACGCCATCGAGAAGCACGGCCCCCATCCCCACGAGCACCATGTCCATGATAACCGCACCGTGAATTACAGCACCATGGCCCACAGTCACGTAACTGCCTATTTCAACGGGGTAAAGCTCGGGAGTAACGTGGATAACACAGTTGTCCTGGATGTTGGAGTGATTTCCGATCTTAACGTAGTTGATGTCGCCCCGAACGACGGCGTTGTACCATATGGATGCGAAATCGCCAACTTCCACTTCTCCCACGAGGACCGAATTAGGCGCGAGATAAGCCTTCGGGCTCACGACCGGCCTTTTCCCCTTGAACTCCACGATCAGTGCCATGTAAAGATTATAAATATCCCGTCAGTTGCTGTCAAAGAGATACGGACAGCTGGTTCTACTTCACGGGCTCATCGCCCTCTTTTTCAGAGGAAACGCCCTTCTCCACCCAGGAGAGGGATTTAAAAAGGGGCAGGAGGAATGAGGGCCATCCGAAACCCTGAGTTATGATTTGCCCCCAGAATCTGAGATATGGCCACACGTTGACCATAAGAGATGTGTCCCTGAAAATGTCCAGCATATCCTGATCCGGAGGCACCTCATAGCGATATTCGACCCTGAGTGTTATATCTATTTTCGCGTGGATGCGCCTGCTGCTGACATCTCTGAAAGAAAAAATGGCATTCACATCGGTAACGAGCCTATTCTCATCTTGAAAGCTGAAGTCGGTTTTCGTCTTCACATCCACTTTCATACTGCCCGGAAACTCCGGTTCTCTGAGTTTAGCGTTGATGCTCATGAGGCGGATATTCTGCAATTCCAGCCCACCTATAAACGCGTTATATTTCTCTCTGAAAGTGTTTTCGGCCATATCAGGCTCCTATCAAGGGCATATAGGCTAAATCAAGTTTAAATTCCGGGGGAGGAAAGGGTTTTCTGCTCTTCTTTTCGCGAGCTCTCGAGAACACCGTGAACTTCAACTTTGTGTTGTATAAATCCCAATTTTTCAGATTGAAGAACGACTCCTTCCCGACTCGCTCACTGTAATCCACCTTGAACCTGACCCCATTTTTGAGATCATCGTTAACGAAAAGCTGCATTGTCATTCCGGCCTTCCGATAGCTGACTTTTAACTCGAGTTTCGCGTTCATGGCATTGAGATACTTCCAGAGGGATTCCACCCTGTGATCGTAATTGGCGTTCTCCAGCCTGGAAACCCAGGACTGAGTGACCCCGAGGCGCTCCGCCAGCTCCTTCTGGGAGAGACCGAGCTCCTGTCTCAATTTAACCATCGCGAGGGCGACATTCATCCTGAAGTTATCCGCTCTCTGGAGCTCTCTCTTCTGCTCTTCAGGGAGCCCCCGGATTTTGTTCCGGAAAACTTCGGAGAGTTTAACCTTCTCTTTCCTTCTCCTTCCAGCCATTTCACACCTCCAATCCATTTAAATCAGGCCCTTGCACCTTTTAAAGGCCCTTTCAATTATCCTCTCTGGAATCTTTTTTGTGTCCTTCTCCCACACCGTAACGATATGGAGGACTATCTCCCCGGAACCGGCAACTTCTCTTCCGCAGAGTATGGCCCTCACATTCCTGTTTTTTCCCTTTCCCTTAGACACCCGGAGCTCAAAGAGAGAAATCCCCTCTGTCCCGCTCCTCTTGCTCCGGATTTTATCGAGAATCTTCGTCATTAGCATCTCTTCGAGTCTTTTTCCCGCCAGATATTTAAGCCTGTTCGAGAGAAGCGACGCTGATATACCATCCAGTGCCTCGATCTCTCTCTCAACCGATTTCAAAGTATCCTCAGAAAGGCGAATAATCATCTGCTACCGGAGATAATTCCATAAATAGCATATCAAGTATAAGGTTTTTTGCAAATTTGTCAAGTTGCAGCAGAACAGGGCGTTTCAGGGGCCCTTCTGGCCAAAGAAACGGACACATGAAAAAATCACGGTCCTGGTCTGACTTCACCGGGCATTGAAATGACGAAGTTGCTCCCCTAATATAAATTATCATGGAGCTATTATTGTCCTTTCTCGTGGCATTTGCCCTCAACTTCAGCGATGTCACGGGGGACATAGGGATAAAGGGCCCTGCTATGTGCCGCGATATCGCCATCGCCGATTTCGACGGCGACGGCGACATGGACCTGTTCGTGGCCTCCAATCTGAGCAACTCCTCCAGGCTCTATGAAAACCTGGGGGAGGGGGAGTTCCTCGAGGCCGAATATTTTCCCGGAATAGACGTAACCCCGGGGATCAAAATGGCTCTCGCCGTCGATCTGGATGCTGACGGGGATCCAGATCTGGTTACAGTGGAAGCAGTCGAGGGCTCAAACCTCTGTCTTTATCTGAACAACGGGCAGGGTAGCTTTGAGGACAAAAGGGGTCTTCCAGCGCTGCCCGAGCCGGGGTCCCGTTGCTTCCTGGCTTTCGATTTCAACGGAGATAGCGTTTCCGATCTCATGTACGGCGACAGGGAAGGAAAACTCCATGTCTTTGACGGCAAAGATTCTTATCTCCGCGATCTCGCCGATCCCATGGGACTCTCTCACATCCATAGTGTGGTCAAATTCTTCCTCTCGGAAGGCAGAGAAGGCCTGACTCTGGTCACCATGGAGAGAAACGGCATGATAAAGAGTTTCGCTTTCAGAAACGGCGCCTTTTATCAGACCGACGAAAGTCTGATTTCAGGTGCCCTCGACCTGATCCCCTGTGACGTAAATGCCGACGGCAAGGTGGACCTGCTGGTGCCCTGTGAAAACGGGCTGG
>DRBW01000030.1 GCA_011042705.1 Caldifarciminota bacterium | reverse complement strand
GAAAAAGAGAATAAGGGTGAAAAGCCGATATCCCTTCGGCCTTGTGGAACGCACCGGGGTTTACGAGTTCGATGGGGAGGTTCTGGTCTTTCCGGCTGTCCGGCGAGTGGACGTATTCCCGGGTGGAAGCGGTTTCCCGGGCACCTATGATTTCGAGGGAAAGGAAGGCACTGGAGGGGATTTCATCGGCATACGCGAGTTTCGGAAGGGGGACAATCCCAAGAGGATCTACTGGAGAGGCATTTTCAGTTCCGGAAAACTTCTCGTCAAACAGTTTTCAGCCCTCGAAACGGGCAAGGTCACCGTGGAGGTAAGCAGCTCCAGCAGCGAAGACGATATAGATCTGGCGGCCTCCTATGTCGCCGCTTTCATCGACAACGGCTACAAGGTCAGGCTTCTCGTCGACGGTAAGGAGAGGATAGGTTTCGGTACAGGACTTTTCCACAGGAGGAAGATCCTCCGGGAACTGGCGCTGTTATGAGAGGAATCAGATCGAGCCTCAGTTTTGTACCTTTTTATATCTGTGCGCTTCTGGGCCTCCTGGCGTCGGTAAGCAGGATGCCGCTTCTCCTCTTTGCCTCCCTGGTACTTCTGGGGGCGGCCTTTTCGCTGGACCTCAGAAAGCGCTATCCTCTTTTCTCGAAGTACCTTTCCTTCTTCGGGTTGCTCGCCGTAATCCTGGTTATGTTCCTCTCGCCCAGGACCGAGAGTTTCCCCCTCCTCATGGACCTGCTCCTTTTCATAAAGTTCTTCTCCCCCAAGAAAAGGGTCGATTATTATGAGATACTCCTTCTCTCCTTCCTTCTGTTTTTTACCGGTGTCCTGTCTTGTGAAGGCGGTATCTCTTCTTGTCTTGTTCTCCCCTTTTTCTATTTTCTGACGCTTTGCCTCTTCCTTCTGAGCATGCCGAGTTTCCCCGCCATGAACGTAGGGAGGACAATCGCCCTCAGAAGGCATCTCAGGCTTTTCGGCCTATATCTTCTGTTCTTTGCCCTGCTCTTTCTCATACTTCCCCGTCCGGCGCTCAGGCTATTTCCCTTTTCTCTCGAACAGAAAGAAGCCTCCGCATACGGAGATGTTCTCGAGGTTGGCAGGTCAGGGGCCGACTTCAATTCCAGGGAACCGGTTTTCAGGGCCAAGGTGGAGGGTGATTTTTTAAGGGACAGCCTGTACTGGAGGGGCGTTGTCTTTTCCTTCTACAGGCATGGAAACTGGGTTGCTCTCCCCAGCCAGAAAGAAGCTGGACAGGGATTTCGCTGGGACAAAGAAGAGGGACATATAAGGGGCAGGGTCTTTTCGGAGAACTATCCTTCTGAGTACCTTTACCTGCTCGATGTGCCCGTGGCGGTTTTCCTTTCCAGCGGTTCGCTCAGGGCCGGTCGCGGCAGGACCGTTCTCCTCGATGGGAATCCGGGAAAGCGTTTTTCATATCGCTTTGAATCGGACCGGAGCCCCATTGAAGAGGACGATCCCGCCCTTTACCTGGGGCTCGAACCAGAACTTCGGGAGAGCCTCAGGCCTCTGGCTCTCGCCGTGGTCGGCACAACCTCCGATCCGGAATCGGCTGCTCAAAAGGTCTGTGCCTATCTCCTGGAGAACTACACCTATGATGCTGAGGTCGGGGCAGGCGAGGGCGACGTAATTTTGAATTTTCTTTTCAGATCCAGGAGGGGATACTGTGAGCATTTTGCGACGGCTTTCGTCCTTCTCCTCCGATCTATAGGCATTCCATCGAGAGCCGTCGGAGGATTCAGGGGAGGGGAGTATAACCCTTACGGGAAGTTCTACACCGTGAGGGAGCGAGATGCACACCTCTGGGCCGAGGTTTATGTGCCCGGCAGGGGCTGGTTGAGGTTCGATCCGACCCCCACGACGAGGGCTCCTATCGGCAAGGGCATTCCCTTTGTCCTGAAATCGCTCATGGAGATGCTCAATTTTGAGTGGAACAGGTATTTCCTCAGCTATTCGATGGAGGAGCAGATCGGCCTTCTCGTGGCGGCGCTCATCAGGTGGAAATATATTCTCCTATTCTTGCTTATATTGGCTTTTGCATCCAGTTACGCCATCAGATATGGGAGGAAAAAGAAGGGGAAAGCCGACTCGAACAGGATGGGCAGGTTCTCCAGGATGTACCTTGAAGTTCTCGAAGTCCTGGAGGGGAGGGGATTTGTCAGAAAGGCCGGAGAGACGCCCCTGCAGTTCGCCCGGAGGCTCCGGGACGAGACTTTCTTCCGTTTCACCGGTGTTTACTACAGGGTCAGGTATTCCCCATCGCCCGACAGGAAAAGCCTGGAGGAATTTCAGGCCCTTTACCTGAAGCTCAAGAAAGGGCGTTAGATGTTAAGTTCCTTCAGGAGGTTTTTTATTTCCTTTTCGATCTTGTTGCCCGATTGCTCTACTTTTTTCAGGGTCGTTGAGTCCTCCTCGGGCAGTTGTCCCAGCTCGCGGAGCGCCATTTCCTCGAAGATCTTCCAGTAGCGGCTCTCCTGATCGGTCGTTATCCCCTTCATCCTTAACTCGAGGTTTTCCCTGTTAGTAGCGAAGTCCAGCGCCATTTCAGCCGTTATCAGGCCCTTCTTCCAGAGATAAAACAGGGACTGCTCGAAGGTTTGCATCCCATAGGGGATGTAGCCCTCGGCGATCGCCTCTTTGAGCTCCCCGAGTCTCTCCTCGCGCAGGATCATGTCCCTTATTCTGGCGGTGGTCACCATTATCTCCACGGCAGGGACCCTGTTTTTGCCGTCGGCAGTCGGGACCAGTCTCTGGGAAATCACGGCTTTCAGCACCGATGAGAGCTGAATCCTGACCTCGTTCTGCATCTGTCCCGGAAAGACGCTTATTATCCTGTTTATGCTCTCTTTGGCGTCCAGTGTGTGGAGGGTGGATAGCACCAGGTGTCCAGTCTCCGCTGCCTGAAGGGCAGTCTGAATTGTCTCCAGATCTCTCATCTCGCCCACCATAATGACGTTGGGGTCCTGACGCAAAGCTTCCTTTAAGCCCTGGTAGAAGGATGGTGTATCTATTCCTACCTCACGCTGGGAAATGAAGCTTTTCTTATCGGTGAAGACATACTCAATGGGATCCTCGATGGTGAGTATCCTCGAACTCTTATTTTCGTTTATGTAGTCTATCATCGCGGCGAGGGTTGTGGACTTACCCATCCCCGCCACGCCCGTGACCAGAATCAGCCCTCTGTCTTCCAGAGCCAGCCTCTCTATCACTGGTGGCAGGTTAAGCTCTCTGATCGTCCTTATCACCGAGGGTATTATCCTTATGGCGACGGCGAGTTCGCCTTTCTGGAAAAATATGTTGACCCTGTGCCTCCCCACGTCCTCAAGCTCGTAGGCTATATCGAGGCCTTTAACTTCTTCCAGGGTTTTCCTCTGCTTTTCGTTGGTCATGAGCCGGACGGCTTTCCAGATGTCCTCAGAAGTGAGGGGCGGCAAGTCTTTCAGGGGCAGAAGCTTTCCGTCCTTTCTCAGAACGGGCGGCGCCCCCACTTTAAGGTGAATGTCAGATACGCCGTCCTCACGGGCGCTTTTCAGCAATTCTTTAATGTCGAAACTCATTTCCCTTTCCTCCTTTTCCCCAGCTCCGAAGTAGTTTTAACCCGCCCTTCCTTTCGGTCGTAATAATACCTGCCCCCGTAAGGTTCCTCGGGTACCTTTTTAATGATACCCGTTCGGACGAGATCTTCCAGATCTTCGGGCTCTTTTCCCGTTGTCTCTATGTATTTCTTGACCGCAGCCTTTAAAAAGAGGATGTCTCTCAGAACTTTAATCCTGCGCCTTATTTCTTTTTTCAATTCGGGCTCTCTGGTAGATTTCTCCATCTGTTCGAGGAAAAGCAGGGCACTTTCCTCCTCTCCGGCCTCATAATAGAGACGGGCGGCGAGTTTGATCAGGTACTCGGGGCTGTTCCTTTTTTCACTGGCAAGCTGAATATAATAGGCAGCCCTCTTTTTGCTGTCCAGGAAGTAAAAATAAATGAAGCCTATCAGAAAAGGGATTCTCCATTCATTCGGCAGATACTTCATGCCCCTCTCTAAGATCGGGATAACTTCCTCTTTATATCTGCTCTCCCAGGGGAAAACAACTCCGGCAAAGTAATAGGGCATGAAAAAGTAGGGGTTCAGCTTTGCCACGAGGTCCGTCAGTTTCAAAAGATATCTCCAATCATCGTCGTCAGCCCTTTTCCTCCAGTTTTCATCGCCATAGGTCAGGGTAACCCTCATCCAGAAATAATCGGCCACGGCCTCTTTGTAGCCATCGGCGAGGAACTCGATCATTTCCGCCCTGGGGATAAGTCTGGTTTTGAGCTGGAAGCCCCTTCCCTTTTCCACCTGCAGGTCCGGTTTTGACAGGGTGATGAGAAACAGACAGAGGAGAACGAGGAGGACCTTCCCCTCTCCCTTCACCTGAATTCCCTCCTTTCCATTATGAGGG
>DRBW01000229.1 GCA_011042705.1 Caldifarciminota bacterium | reverse complement strand
GTTTCTTTTCAGATTCATGATAATAATATACTCCTGAGTTTCAAATTTGTCAAGTTTTCTTTCAACATTTGAAAGTAATGTTTTCGAAATCTTGCAATAGGCAGTATATCAGTGGATTACAGGAGGGTCAATGGGTGGATTTTCCTGTCCGGCTCCCTGTGTCAATTTAACCGAACGTCCTGAGGTAGTTGAGGAGATCGAGATAATCGGAGAGTAGCCGGGTTATGAGGAAGTTCTTCCTCGCCATTTCTTTGCCCTTTTTTCCCATTTCCTTCGCGGGTTTCGGGTTTTTCAGGAGGTATATGAGGCGCTCGGCGAATCCCTTGAGGTCCGTCGGCTCCACGAGGAAGCCGTTCTCGCCGTCTTTTATCTGAAGCGGAATGCCCCCGACGTTGGAGGCGACGACGGGGGTTCCCTTCCATATCGCCTCGGTGACCACGAGGGCAAACCCCTCCCTCAGGGATTTCTGAATCACGGCCGATGAAACCCTTTGAAGCACGTTCACCAGGATGCTGTTCTCGCTGTTAATCAGAATAACGTCGCCCTTCTCAACGAGTTTTTTGGCCTTTCTCCTCACTCTTTCGAGGACAGCCCAGCCCTCCGGGTCGTCAGGCGCCATGCTTCCACAGAGGACGAGGCGTGCGTTCACTTCCTCCTTCACCATTTTATAGACTTCAAGCACGCCCTCGGGATCTTTCCACTTATCGAACCTGGAGATCTGCGTTATTATGGGTTTGTCCGTTGGAATGTTGAATTTCTTCAGGTAGTTCCGGATGGTTTTCTCCGAAAGCTCCATGTTCTTGGGGGAAAGCGGATCTATTGCCGGATATATTATCCTCTGTTCCACCGGCAGGTCTTTCCTCTTGTATTTCTCGCTGGAGAGTATGATGATGTCATAACGAAGCAAAAATTTCTTCAGAAATTCCCATAGAGCCCTGTTGGGATTGGTCAGATCAATGTGGCATCTCCAGATCCAGGGCTGCTTCTTCTTGTAAAATTTGATGAGGGGCAGGGGCTGGGGATCGTGAACGATGATAAAATTGTGGTTAAGGTGGCAGTAAGTCGAGAAGTTTTCGTTGGTCTGAAGGTAAACCTTCTTTTTGTTTTCGGTGAGGTTGATCTTATCCCCCTGAAGGGCATTGTGGAATTTCTTCGTGACCGTGAAGAAGTCAGGCGAACCGTGGAATGTCCTCCAGTCGGCCTGGAGGCCGACGTCGTTCATCAGCGGAACCAGTGAAGTCAGCATCTCGGCCACGCCGCCGCCGACGTAGGTCGAATTTATGTGCAGAACACCCACCCCGTACAGCCTCCGGGCTTTCCTGTAGATCGAGGATATCACCTCGTCGCCTATTATACCTCTGTATTCCTCAAGGGATCTCATCAGGTTTCCTCCCTCTTCCTTTCATGGGATCCTTCCTGCCTTTGCAAGACCGATTAGCCCTTTACTGCCCCCCTTGTAAGGCCCTCAGTAATGTACCTCTGGAAGAAAAGGGCTATTAGAATCACCGGCAGGGAAGCCAGAGCCGCCCCTGCCATGACATATCCCCATGGTATCTCCCCGTGGAGCCCCTGGAAGAGAGCGATCCCCACGGGAATTGTCCTCGCCCTAAAGTCATTGGTCAACATCAGGGCAAACATGAACTCGTTGTAGGAAAGTATGAATGCTATCAATATCGCTGAGAAAACGCCTGGAGCTGCGACGGGAAATATCACCCTGAGGAGTGCTTTGCCCCTCGACGCCCCGTCCACGAGAGCCGCCTCATCCAGTTCCCTCGGGATTCCCGTGAGGTAGCTGGTCAACAGCCACAGAACCACCGGCGTTGTCCAGGCGACATACGGAATGATAAGGGCAGGATAGGTGTTTATCAGGCCGATAGACGACATCAGTTTGAAGAGATACCCGACGATCGATATCTGTGGGAACATGGAGACAGCGAGAACGCCCATAACAAAAAGCTCCTTGCGCGGGAAATTCATCCTCGTCACGGCGTACGCCGCGAAAAGTCCTATCGCGACAACTATCAATGAAGTCAGCGTGGCAATTATCATGCTGTTCCTCATATAATCGGTAAAATGTAGATTCCTCAATCTCACGATATCATGGTAATTGGACAGTGTAATTAAATACCTCCCGGACCTTAAAAAGTCAATATTGCCGCTGAAGGAGACAGCCAGCATCCATAAAAGAGGAACCAGAGAGAAGAGAAGGATGAAGACCGAGCTCGCTGAAATCAGTATTTTCTTCGTTTTCTCCTCGCTCAACTTATTGCCTCCTTGAATCGGGCGGCCCTGAGATACAGGACCGAGAGAGAAAGAGCAATCAAAAACAGAACTACCGAAGAAGCCGATCCCAGGCCGAAGTCGCCGAGGAGGAAGTATCTGTATGCAAACAGGGAGATGGATGTAGTGCTTCCTCCAGGGCCGCCTCCTGTCAGCACGTAGATGACGTCGAAGACTCTGAGGGCGTCGATCGTCCGGAACAACAGGGCCACTGTAAAAACGGGCCTCAGGATCGGAAAAGTTATCAGGAAAAAACGGTTGAAAAGGTTCGTGCCGTCTATCCTCGCCTGTTCGTATACCTCCTCGGGTATTGCCTTTAATCCCGTCAGGACGATCAGGGCGACAAAGGGAGTGGTTTTCCACACGTCAGCCAGTATCACCGAAAAGAGAGCCAGGCCCGGCGAGCCAAGCCAGTTCACAGGGGTCCCCCCGAAGAGCACTATAATTGAATTCAGCAGCCCATAGTCGTAATTGTAGATAAGCTGCCAGATTCGGGCGCCCACGGCCACGGGGATAACCCAGGGAAGCAGAACTGCCACCCTCAGGAGCGTTGTCAGCCGCGATTTTTCATTCATGGTGAGGGCGAAGAGTGTGCCGAGGACCATTTCCAGGCTGACGGAAATCAGAAGAAAGAGGGCCGTGAAAAGGAGTGACTCCCTGAAGCCGGGATCTTTAAAAAGCCGCGCGAAATTGCCGAAACCCACAAATCTCTTCTCCAGGAAGGGCACGTCCCTGAATAGACTGTTTATAAACGTCCCGATCACGGGCAGAGCCACAAGTAGAAGCATGAAGAGGATCACAGGGAGGATGAAGGGCAGTGCCTCTCCCGATGCCGGGCTACAGAGATTACCTCTTTTCATAAAGGGAAAAAACTACCTCTGCTTCTTTCTGTGCGCTTTTCAGGGCATCGTCGGGTTCCATATCGCCTGAAAGAGCGGAATTAAGGTATTTCTGGAGGATCTCAGAGATTCGGGTATAGAAGGGAAGAACGGGTCTTGGAATGGCCTTCTCGAATATCGATTGTAGCACAGCAGCCTGAGGGACTTCCTTCAGCACCTCCGGGTCGCCGTAGACGTCCCTCCTGCCCGGGTTCCAGCCCAGGTCAAAGAGAAGCCTCTTCTGGATCTCCTTCGAGACGAGGAACTTCAGGAGCTCCCATGCCTCTTTTTTTCTGTCGGCGAACCTCGAAATGCCCACGTGCCAGCCACCGAGCGTCGAGACATGTCGGCCACCTGTGGAGGAGGGGAGCAGTGACATCCCGACCTTTCCTCTTACGGGGGAATCGTCTGCCTGATGAAGTTTCCATGCATATGGCCAGTTTCTCTCAAAAAGGGCGTCTCCCCTCTGGAAGAATAACCGGACTTCCTCCTCCCTCATCTCGGTGTAAGTGTTGGGAGGGCTGATTCTGTAACGATTTATGAGGTCCCTCATAAACTGTAAGGCCCTGATGTTCTCCGGCCTGTCTATGGTGAGACGGCCCAGGCTATCGGTCAACCCTCCGCCCATGGATGCGGCGAATTCGAGGAAGTTGCAGACGAGCCCCTCGTACTGCGCTCCCTGCCAGACAAAACCGTAAAAGGACGGGTTTTTCTTCCTGACCTCCTTCTGTATCTTCCGTGCCTGTCTCACGAGCTCGTCCCAGGTAGAAGGGGGAGAAAACCCGAATTTCTCAAGGAGGTCTTTTCTGTAGTAGAGAAGCCCACCGTCCACGTAAAGCGGCAGGGCTATCAATTTCCCATCATATCTGTCCACGTTTTCCACCACGCCCCTGAAAAATGAGGAGAGCTCGACGCCAGATTCCCTCGCGTAGTCATCCAGGGGCTCCAGCCAACCCGACGCCGCGAACTGAGGAACCCAGATCACGTCCATGAGAAAGAGGTCGGGATCCCTCTCCCGTGCCTTCAGGGCAATCACGAGTTCCTGTCTCCTCTGGTCCGTGTCGGTGGGCTGCCTCCTCAGCACGACGTGTATCCCCGTCTCCTTCTCGAATTCACCTATGAGCCTTTCCAGGTACTCCACCTCGCTGGGAGCACCGCCGACGGCTATGGTGAGCCTCTTCTCTTTTTTGCAACCCTGGACCGTCAAAAGTCCAACGACAAGAACAAAAAGAAGGATTTTATTCATCTGACTCTCCTCCGAGTTGACTGAGAAGTTCCCTCACTTTTTCCGGAGATTCTATTCTGTATGCTGCC
>DRBW01000162.1 GCA_011042705.1 Caldifarciminota bacterium | reverse complement strand
GTCTTCTGATTGTTATGGGGTCGGGTCGTGCAGGTTGCACGACCCGACCCCATTTAAGTTTCTGGTATACAAAAGGATACAAGGACACGCCTCGTGCGTGACGAACGATCGTTGTGCCAGTTGTGGCACAACGCTTTCAGCGCTCACCCGGTGCGGGCGTTTTCATTTGTCTCAGAAGGGATTTGGAGGACTAAACCCTGAAAATACTGTCGGGAATTCTATGCGCACAGTTAAATATCATCCAATTCATTCAGCTCCAATGAGTTTTATGGGGTCGGGTCGTGCAGGTTGCACGACCCGACCCCAACGATAGACCCCAACGGTAAGTGTCTGATCGGAGAAAGTATCCTATCGATAGGGGACAGAGATCAATCCTTCTTGCGGCGGGGGCGGACCTGCCGGAAAAGGATGGGATTGCCGAGAAAGTCGAATTTCTCCCGCAGGAACCTCTCGAGAAACCTCAGGTAGTGGGCGGGTATTTCCCTCCTCGACACTATTTTGAAAGTGGGTGGCTTTGATGCCACCTGTTTGAAGGAGTAGATTTCGGTCGGCGGCGCGAGCCTGTTCGCAGCCTCCTCCAGGGCGCTCAGGAGATCGCCCTCCTGTATTTTCTTGTATCCCTCATCCCGAACCTTCTTCGCCATCTCTCTGAGCAGTTCGATTCCCTCACCCGTTCTGGCTGAGGTGAAGACCTTGGGCGCGAAATAGACAAAAGCCAGTTCGCCGGAAACATAGGGTAGCAGTTCCCTTCTCCTCTCCTTATCGAGCAGGTCGATCTTGTTGATGGCCACAACCAGTCCTCTGCCCTCCTCTATCACAAGGTTTATGATCTTCTTGTCGAGACGGGTTATCTCGTCGGTCGCATCTATCACCACGATGCCGACCTCGGCGTACCTGAGGGACCTCCTGGAGCGGATGTGGGCGTAATATTCGATCTCGTCCTTGTACTTTCTCTTTATTCCTGCCGTGTCGATGATTATCAGGTCCTCGGTTTCGACGTCGACCGAATCCCTGGTCGTGCCCGGAATCGGCGACGTCAGGGCAACTTCTTCTCCGACGAGGGCATTGAGGAGGGAGGATTTCCCCACGTTGGGCCTCCCCAAGATCGACACGCGGGTCTTATCGGCCTTCACGACCTCAGGCGCCGACCTGTAGCCCTGTCTTCTGAGTTCCTCGACGATGCGATCGAGAAGTTCGGGCACCCCGATCCCGTGAGCAGAGGAGATGGCGACGGGCTCCCCAAAGCCAAGGGCGGTGAACTCCAGGACGTCTTTGTCCTTGACGTCGGCCTTGTTGGCCGCGAGGATCACCTTTTTTCCCTTTTTCCTGAGCCACTCGGCTATCTCCATGTCGTAAGGCGTGATGCCCTTTTTCAGGTCCACCAGGAAAATGACCAGATCGGCCTCCTCCACCCCCTTTTCTATGTTCCTGCGGAGATACTCGCTCAACTGGTCCTCGTCGGGCGAAAACAGCCCGCCGGTGTCCATTATCTCGAAGCTCAGACCCTCCCACTCGACGCGCTTCCTGAGTCTGTCGCGGGTCAGGCCGGGTCTCTCATCGACGAGAGCCAGAGGCTTTCCTATAATTCGGTTAAAAAGGGTGGATTTTCCCACATTTACCCTTCCAACTATCGCCACAAGGGGAATCTTATTCATCTCTTCAATTATACCTTTTCTTCGGGGCTCTAACAAGGCCTGAAGGGCTCATCGCCTCTGTAAAAGGCGAGCCTCTTCACGGGAACGCCCCTGGCGCTCTCAGGATCGATCCCGAGAAGTTCGGCGATGAAATGGGGTAAACCGGGTCCGCCCCTGAGCCTGACCTTCAGGAGGAGCTTTCCAGCATCGTAGCTCCAGGATATCACAAAATCCTTAAACCTGTGAACCTTCCCCTTTTTCCGAGCCTCTCCGGCCATCACGGTCTTTTCTATTTTCTCCTCGTCGATCTCGAAGTCATTAAGATCGACGGAATAAAGGGCCGAATCCAGCTCCTCCCATACCGGTTTGGAGGTCGCCTCCTTTGCACAGGATACATGAAAGCCCTTCGGAAGCTGTGAATTCAGGCTATCTTTGAGCTCCTCGGGATCGTACTCTTCCAGCGTCTCAAGATAGAGGACCTCCGCCTCCGATTCGGCGCCGAGGTAAAGGGAGGGGGAGAAACTCATCTTCGGGTGCGGAACGTAGCCCTCACTGTACCTCAGCCTGATCCCGGCCCTCCTCAGGGCCCGCACGAAGGCTGCCATCGTGTTCAGCTCGGAGAGGAAAGCCGCCGGCTTCGTCTTCGAATAGACGAGGACATACCTGTAAAAAGTACTGTCCTGTTTTGGCTCAGAAATCACGGGCGCAGCCCATCTCCTGCTCGGACGGTAGCCCGTCCTGCAAAGGGTATATCCCTCCCTGTACCAGGGGCCGCAGCCCGTACACCCCTCTCTCATGCAATCGGGCGTGAAGCGGGGCACCCGTGAGTTCCTGAGCTCTCTCAGTAGATACCTCTCCCTCACACCCACATCTATGTAATTCCAGGGAAGCGGCTTGTCCGGTTCCCTTTCCCGCAGGTATTCCTCAGGGTCAATTCCTGCCTCCTGGAAAGCCTGCTGCCAGGCTCTGAAATTGAAGAATTCCGATCTGTCGTCGAACCTGGCGCCGAGCTCGTAAGCCCTGAGTATCACATCGGACAGTTTCTCATCCCCCCTGCCCAGGACCCCTTCGAGAAAGGCTTTCTTGGGATCGTGCCAGGAGAATTCGACCCGCCTGAGCTTTTTCAGCCTGTCTTTGAGGAGCCCGATCCTCTCGTATATCTCCTTCACGCTGAACTGCCTTTCCCACTGAAAGGGAGTGTGTGGCCTCGGCACGAAGGGATTCAACGATAGTTTAAAGCGCGCCCTTCGGGAACTTCTGGTCAGGTCCTCCATGAGGTCAGCGATCCTGGCGACGTCGTCGAGGGTCTCTCCCGGGAGTCCCACCATGAAGTAGAGTTTGATCCGCCTGAATCCGTATTTTTCCGCCGTTTCCACCGAGCTCATTATCTCTTCGAGGGGGACATTTTTGTTTATGCGCGCCCTCAGCTCCTCGCTGACTGTCTCCGGCGCGAGGGTTATGCTGAATCTCCTCATCTCCGTGAACTGTTTGAAGAGTTCCTCCGTCACCGCATTGACGGGCAGGGAGGGAACGGAAATGTAAGTTTCGCCGCCGAGTTCCTTCTTCAATTCAAAGAGGAGTGCCGTGAGGTCCGGGTAATCTGAGACGGTGAATGCCAGAAGGGAGATGTCCTCGAAGCCAGTTTTGGCTATGCCCCTCTTTGTCAGGGCAACGACCTCTTCTACCTCGCGGATCCTGATGGGCCTGTAAACCATTCCTCCCTCGCAGAACCTGCACCCTCTCGTGCAACCCCTCATGATCTCGATTGAAAACCTGTCGTGAACTATTTTCACGTTGGGCACTATCTGGGCTGTAGGGAAAGTATCGGGATTGAACTGAACCCACCTCCTCGCTACCCTGGATGCTGGATATCGCGGCACGAACACTCCCTCGATCTTCGAGAGCTCAAGAAGAGTGCCGTCTCTGTCGAGGTCCCCCGATTTTCTCGCCCTGAGGACTTCGACGATCTCCGCAACAACATCTTCGCCTTCGCCCACGACGAAGGCATCGGCGAAGGCCTTTAAGGGCTCAGGATTGAAGGAGGCTGGTCCCCCTATTATCACGATAGGATGTTCTTCGTCCCTCTCATCGGCCCTGAGAGGGATGCCCGCGAGCCTGAGGGCGTGCAGGATATTGGTATAATTCAGCTCAGTGTGGACGGAAAACCCCACGGCATCGAATTCTCCGAGGGGCCTGTAGGTCTCTAAGGAAAAGAGGGGGATGCCCTCTCCCGCCATGATCTCTTCGGCATCGGGGGCCGGGAGGAAGACCCTCTCGCAGTAGACGCCATCTATTCCGTTTAATACGTGGTAGAGGATCTTCAAACCGAGATTAGACATTCCTATCTCGTACAGCTCGGGGTAAACGAGGGCGAAAAGCACCGTGTCCTTTGTGGTCTCCTTCTGAATGGAATTTATCTCTCCGCCGAGATACCTTCCCGGCATCTGAATCCTGTGGAGGTGGGCGGCCAGGGGATGCCTCATATCTAACGGGAGAACTTGATGAAGATTATGTCCCCATCCCGGACCACATAGTCTTTGCCCTCGGACCTCAAGTGCCCCGTCTCCTTTGCCTTTTTGAAATCTCCGCACTGCAGGAGGTCGTCGTAATGGACGACGTCGGCCCGGATAAAACCGCGCTCCATGTCGGTGTGAATGTGTCCAGCAGCTTCCTTCGCCGTCGTGCCCTCCCTGACGAGCCAGGCCGTCAGTTCATCGTGGGCGGTGGTGAAGAAGGTGATCAGGCCGAGGGCGTCCAGAATAGCCCTTTTTAGCTTCATCACGAAGCCAGATTCCAATCCGTATCCGGCCAGTATCTCGTCCCTCTCTTCGGGCTCGAGTTCCCTTATCTCCCTCTC
>DRBW01000092.1 GCA_011042705.1 Caldifarciminota bacterium | reverse complement strand
GACAGGGACAGGAACAGGAAGGCCGTAAGCAGAAACAAGGAGTTTCTCATTTCGACCGACGATTCGCCTGTAAAAGTGTTCGTGATCCCCACCGATGAGGAGCTGGTCTTCACCGAAGATGTGGTCGCCATAATCGAGGGCAGGTACGACGTGCCTTCTAAATTTTCCTATACCTTTGAGAGCCCTTCTTACAGGAACATCTTGAGGGAAGAGGCCTATAAAAGAGAAATGGAGGAGAAGGATGGATCTGGGAATTAAGGGGAAGACTGCTCTTGTCGCTGCCTCTTCTAAGGGGCTCGGGAAAGCAATAGCCCTCGAGTTCGCCAGAGAGAAAGCTCGAGTCGTTATAACCTCGAGAAATCCTGAGAACCTCCAGAGAGCTGAGGATGAGATCCGTGCTCTCGGCGCTGAAGTGCATGCTATCAGGGCTGATTTGACTGTGAAGGAGGACATAGAGAACCTGATCGAAAGGGCACTGGAGGCCTGTGGATCGATTGACATACTGGTGACCAATGCCGGCGGACCGCCTCCCGGCACCTTCGAGGATTTCAATGACGAGGACTGGCTCAGGGCTTTCAATCTCACCTTCCTTTCTGCTCAGCGCCTGATAAAGGGCGTTCTCCCCCACATGAAAGAGAAGAGGTGGGGCAGGATAATCGGGCTTACTTCGGTCTCTGTGAAGCAGCCGCTTGACAATCTGATACTCAGCAATGCCATAAGGAGTGCGGTAGTGGGACTGTTTAAGACCCTGTCGAGGGAGCTGGCGCCTTATAACATTCTCGTAAACTGCGTCGCCCCGGGTCTCACGCGCACCGAAAGGATGGTTCAGCTGGCAAGGAGCCGCGCGGCACAGAAGGGCATTTCCGAGGAAGAAGCCCTCAGAGAAATGGCCGCAGACGTACCCCTCGGACGTCTTGCCGAACCGGAGGAACTGGCTGCACTCGTAGTCTTCCTGGCCTCCGAACGGGCAAGCTACATAACGGGCGCGACGATTCAGGTGGATGGTGGGCTCGTCAGATCACTTCTTTGAGCCCTTGCCTTTGAGATAAGTATCAAACCACCTGAGTATGTGATTCAGTCTCTCGACCCGGTGATGGGGTTGCCCGTTCCTCGATAAGTTGTGACCCTCATCGGGGAAACGGACCAGCTCAACTTCTTTTTTCAGATATTTCAACGCCACGAAAAACTGTTCCGCCTGTTCCATCGGACACCTGTAGTCGTTCTCCGAGTGTATTATGAGCAGAGGTGTCTTTACGTTTTCGACGTAGGATATGGGCGATTTCTTCAGGTAAGCCCTGGGCCTCTTCCAGGGCTCCCCGCCGAGCTCTTCCTTGCCGAAGATATAACCTATGTCGGAGGTTCCGAAAAAGGAATAGAAATTGCTTATGGAGCGCTGCGTGACGGCTGCCTTGAATATGTCGGTGTGAGTGACGATCCAGTTGGTCATGAAGCCTCCGTAAGATCCGCCGGTAACACCGAGCCTATCGGGATCAACAAAATCGTAATGGGCTTTCACATATTCCACAGCCTCCATAAGATCCTTGTAATCCCTGTCGCCGTAGTTTTTCACGATGGCGTATGCGAAATCCTCACCGTAGCCGGCACTTCCTCTCGGGTTAATGTAAAATACCACGTACCCGCGCGTGGCGAGGAGCTGGAATTCGTGCATAAAGGCGTTTCCGTAGGCTGCTCTCGGACCACCGTGGATCTCCAGGATTGCGGGATATTTCTCTCCCTTCTTGAAATCGATGGGTTTCATGATCCAGCCTTCGATCTCTTTGCCGTCGGAAGCTTTGAAGGTGAACCTCTCAGGTTTGGAGAGATACCTGTAATCTGTCAGATCGGTCCCGAAGGTCGTGAGCTGGATATCCTCGCCTTCGTCGTTCAAAAGATATATATCGGGCAGGTTTACTGCAGATGTTCTGAGATAAACTATTTTCGATGCCCTTCTGGAAAGCGAGAAGCTGTCAACGGAGAAATCGCCTTCGGTGACCTGGGCGAAGGATTGGCCTTTTTTGTCCACCCTGAATATGTGGGTTGACCCTCCTTTTGTCGCGAGAAAGTAGATGTACTTGCCTGCTCTGCCCCATATGGGATAGGGATTGGATCCCGGACCCCTTGCATCTCCGAGGACTGCGGATACAGCGCTGATCCCGTAGTTCTTCGTGAGGTTGCGAGGCCTCCCGGTGTCGCTGGTGACCAGCCATACGTTGGTATTCGTCGCGAAGCCCTTTTCCATGTCATGGCCGAGGAAAGCTATATACTTGCCGTCGGGAGAATAGGTGGGGTTGGCGAGTGGCCCTTTGCCCGAGTAAAGCTTGCGGGGTTTCCCGCCCATTTTGGAGATGACGTAGAGGTCTTTTTTTACCTCGTAGTCGGTGTTTTCGCTCATGTTGGCTATAAATGCTATCTCGGTGCCGTCGGGTGACCAGGTTGGGTCGGATACATCGAAGTCCCCTGACGTAAGCTGTTTGGGCCTTGCACCTTCAAAAGTGAGTACGAAAAGGTGTCTTCTCTTCTCGTGTATGAATCCAGCCCCATCTAACTTGTAGAAAATCCTCCTGATGACCTTGACGTCCGTTTTCTCCTTTTCTTTTGGAGGCGGAGACGCGAGGAAAAGCACCCTTCTCCCCTTGGGAGCCCATTGGGGATCGGATACTCCTCCTTCGATGTCAGTCATCCTGCGGGCTTCCCCTCCGTATCTGGGAATAACGTAAAGCTGCATGCCTTTCTTTTCGTCGTCCCTGTTGGAGAGAAACAGGAGGTGTTTCCCGTCCGGCGACCATCTCGGGTTGATATCGCTGCCTTTGCCAAAAGTCAACTGTCTTGCTTCTTTCGTCTCCAAATTCATCAGCCATATGTGGGACTCATACTTCTTCTTGCCTTTTTCCCTGGCCCGTTTTACCTCCGTAACTACGAAGGCTACCTCCTTACCATCAGGAGATATCTGTGGGTCCGAGACCAGCTTGAATTCATATATGTCTTCCGGTTTAACTTTCCATGTCAGTCTTTTTGGCATATTAACCTCCCCTTTGGAATCCTAAGTTATTCGAATTCTTTCACTTTATAAAACACTGGGGAGATTATGTCAACACCTATGTAAATTTCAGAAATTAAATAACTTGCTCCCTACACAAATGGGTACTGAGGGAAAAATTTGGAAAATTTGCCTTATCGATGTGTAACAATTGCTCACAGCTTTTTAAGCCGGGAATTTAGTTGAGAATATTTCTCAAATTTATAGTTTTTGTAATATCGTTGAGATTACCATGTTTATGGCGACCTGGTTATATCCCCCTTCGGGTATTATCACGTCTGCGAACCTCTTGGTGGGTTCCACGAACTCGATGTGCATCGGCCTCACAGTATCCAGGTATTGTTTTATTACCGAATCGATGGTTCTGCCTCTTTCCTCTATGTCCCGCTTCAGCCTCCTGATGAATCGTATGTCGGGATCAGTATCCACATAGAGTTTTATATCGAATAGTTCTCTCAGCTTCTTTTCCACAAAGATGAGAATTCCCTCGACGATTATGACATCTTTCGGAAAAACCACCTTTCCCGTTGGTTTTCTTGTGTGAGTTATGAAATCGTAGACAGGTATCTCAACAGGTTCTCCTCTCAGAAGCGTGTGTAGATGTTCTATCAGAAGTGTGGTCTCAAGGGCATCGGGGTGGTCATAGTTGATTTTTTCCCGCTCTTCAAGAGGTATGTTGCTTCTGTCTTTATAGTAGGAATCGTGCTGTATGTAAGTGACCCTCCCCTCTCCCACCGCCTTTATGATTTCTCGTGCGACGGTGGTTTTCCCCGATCCTGAGCCGCCTGCTATACCAATCAGGAGACGAGCCATGAGCCTTAACTATGCCAGGGAACTGCTGGAAGCCTCCAGCAAAGCCGGGATGTCAAAAGTCTTTTGGTAATTGAGCTGAGAATACCGTTCAGGATGTGCTGTGAGGATGATGACCTGTAATTTCTCGCTGGCTTCCTCCAGGATCTGAAAAATTTTTTCCCTCCTCTCGCTGTCAGTATATGCCAGGACATCGTCCAGCACGATGAGTTGCTTTTCCAGATCAGCCAGCTTAAGCCCCAGTGCAATTCTAACTAAAAGGGATAACTGCTCCACAGTGCCCGTCGAGTACTCGTCAATTTCATGAAATTCTCCACCTTCCGATATGGAGCTCACCTGAAGGCCTTTGGACAGCTCGACCTCTCTTTCCCTGCCCGTAACGCGGCTTATGAATTCTCTGACCATGATGCTTATGGGAGTTATCAGCGTGTTGAACATGCGATCTTTTACGATTTCCGATAAGCCGTGGAGAATGTAAACGCCGATAGACCTGTTCAGTTTAGCCCTGTAAAGGTTCTCGAGTGTTCTGATCTTTTCAGAGAGCTTCGCTTTTTCACCGTAGAGATCTCCCGAAAGGAGTTCCTCCAGCGAGCCCTCGAGCCTGTTAAGCTCCGTTTCTCTTCTTCTGATGTCTTCGTCCAGTGCCTGGATCAGCTTTTCTTCCCTTTCTATAATCT
>DRBW01000232.1 GCA_011042705.1 Caldifarciminota bacterium | reverse complement strand
TGACTATTCGATCCATTTCGTATCAAGGTTCAAGAACGAGCTCAGAAAATCACAGAAAGAGACTGTTGCCCTTCACAGGACCCTCGAGACAACTGGCAGAGCTATTTTGCTTAATGCGTTTACAGTTGGCCTGGGATTTCTCGTTCTGATTTTTGCAGCACTTGTTCCGATAAGACGCTTCGGGTGGATGATAGCTTTCACAATGGGCACAAGTGCCTTGTTTGCAATTACCTTTTTGCCTGCTCTTATTCTGATTTGGAGTAAATTTTTTAGGAATGGGAAGAAAAATTGTAAAGGAGGGATGTACGATGAAAAATAGCAGAAGGAACAGGAGAATTATTGGTGTCACGGCCCCTCTTCTGTTTCTATTTGTAGTCTCGCTGACAGGGGGTCTTTATGCGGCGAGTGCAGGGGAAATACTTTCCAGGGTCGACCAGGTTATGAATGCACCGAAGGACAGAAAGGTCACCATGAAGATGGTGCTGGTTGACAAGAATGGCAATGAAAAAGTGCGGATTGCGGAGTCATACCAGAAGGGCGATGATCATCGCTTAATCAAGTTTCTCGAACCAGCAGATCAGAAGGGAGTGGGGTTTCTTTCTCTGCCCAATGACGTGATGTACGTGTATTTTCCTGCTTTCAAGAAGGTCCGTCGGATAGCCTCGCACGTTAAAAATTCAAACTTTGCTGGAACAGATTTCACATACGACGACTTATCGACATTCAAGTATTCGGAGGATTACAATCCAGAGCTGTTAGAGGAGACAGACTCTTTCTATGTCCTGAAACTTGTCCCCAAGCCTGGCGTGAAGAAAGATTATTCTTTTCTCAAGATGTGGGTTGACAAAGGGTCATTTCACCCTACAAAAGTTGAGTTTTACGATAAATCTGGCAATCTGTGGAAGGTCTTGAAAATGCGCGAAATCGAGAAGATAAAAGACTATTTCGTAGCAAGGGAAATGGAGATGAAAGATCTGAAGAAGCAGCACTCAACGAAAATGATCATGGAGGAGATCGAGCTCGACACAGGGATACCTGATAAGATCTTCACAAAGAGGTATTTGAGAAGGACCAGGTAAAAGGGGGATGCCATGAAAAAAGAGATTTTACTGACGCTACTTTGTGCTCTGCCTCTTTGGGCAGGCGTAAACGGGTTTGTTGAGACTTATAATCGTTACTGGGTAAATGCAGATTCCGGGCGCTGGACTTGGAACGAGAACAGCTTTCAGGCATTGTTTGAAGGGGCTCCTTCGGAGAAACTCCACTACTACGCCGAGTTGAGGTTCAGGACGTTCGGCTTTCCGGGCATTTCCTCTCTCTCTGACCTTCAGAGGAAAGAGAAGGACAGGGTGTTCCCGTATTCGCTGGAACTGAAAGAGGCCTATGCTGACATTTATGGATTTCTCCTGGATGACCTCGACCTTCGTATCGGAAAGCAGATTATAGCCTGGGGAACCGCAGATAAGATCAATCCGACATCCAACCTATCCCCTTATGACCTGGAGGATTTCTTCGATTTCGGAGCAAAACTCGGAGTCAATTCTCTGAAAGCAACATATACAAAGGATCCATGGTCTTTCGATCTCTGTTTCGTTCCGGTCTTCACACCCTCGACGATGCCTCCACCTGAGTACGCAGACGTTCTTTTTGGCGGAACAGGTCTATCTGGTGATTATCAGATTCGGAACTTCAGCGACACAATAATGATGCCCGAAAACAAGATCACCGAGGCCTCAGAAGCAGGGTCGAGGGTTTCGACAAACATATATAATTGGGACCTGTCTCTTTCCTATTTTCACGGATATATAGGTTTTCCCCTTCCCGAAAAAGCCGAGATGATCCCGGATAGTAGCTCGGGAACAGTGGATGTAAGGACGTTTCTGTCCTATCCGGAAGTCGATGTTATCGGGGCTGACTTTTCCGGTTCGCTTTTCGGACTTGGATTTTGGGGAGAAGGAGCCCTTTTTGTCCCCGAGGACTATGTTTTAACTCGGGAAATTGTTACACCTCAGGGACCAGTGAGCTCGGTTGACACAATTCTCCGCAGAGACGAACCGTACCTGAAATTTGTGCTTGGCTCTGACTATACTTTCGGTGACGGAACTTATATCAACGCGCAGTACATCCATGGATTTATACACGAAAACGGAAGGGATAGCCTGAATGACTACCTCGTGTTCCGGCTGGAAAAGAAGTTCCTGAACGACGAGCTCAAAATTGCTCCGCTGAGCTTTGCAGCATGTGTGACCGACTGGGGTGAGCCCGGAGACAACTATGGATTCGTCTGGATTCCTGAGATCGAATATAAGCCTCAGGATAACATAGAGCTTACCCTCGGAGCTTTTGTCATCGACGGGAAGGGGACCGGAATGTTCCCCCGCATGAAGGAGCATGACGAGCTCTATTTCAAGACAAAACTGAGTTTCTAAACGAATTGATGGGGTCAAATTGATGGGGTCGTCAAATTGATGGGGTCGGGTCGTGCAACCTGCACGACCCGACCCCAAACAATTCATTGTGAACCAATAAGTTATGGAAACCCGAGGCGTGCATCGCGCACGGGTCTCCAGTCAGTTGCGGCAGAAGGATTACGGCCTGTCACTAAATGCGCTATAACTCGCTGATAGCTATAAAGATAGGCCGCGTAAGCCCCTCTCAAAACCGCCAGAAAATTTATGCGCACGTCCTCATTTAATTTAACAGATTGGCAATCAGAAAGTTATGTGGGGTCGGGTCGTGCAGGTTGCACGACCCGACCCCAACACAGTAAAATAAGTTGCGAATGGATCACCTAAAAGAGGCCAGTAAGAGATCGGGCTGGATCAAAGTTCTGCTGGCCTTTTTTTATGTCTACCTTTTCCTCGTTGGAATCAAGCTTCTGGAACTATCGCTAAAAGGATTCGGGATCGATTTTGCCACGGCTCTGATAAGGACCACCTCAAACCCCTTCCTCGGTCTTTTCATAGGCATCATTTCCACTGCCACGATCCAGTCGTCCTCTGCCACGACCTCGATCGTCGTCGGTTTCGTCTCTTCCGGAATCCTCACCATAAGAAACGCCATCCCCATAATAATGGGGGCCAACATCGGCACCACGGTCACCAACATGATCGTGTCCTTCGCCCACATAACCAGGAGGGACGAGTTCGCCAGGGCCTTCCCCGGGGCCGTGGTTCACGACATCTTCAACCTCCTCAACGTCCTGGTGTTTTTCCCCATCGAGATCAAATTCCACATCATAGAGAAGATCTCGGGGGCCCTCGCCGTGGCTTTCAGGGAGATCGGTGGAATCAAGTTCACGTCCCCCCTGAAGCAGGTGGTCAGCCCCACTGCTAAACTCATCCTCCACGGTTTCCACGGACATTACCTTTATTCGCTGTTTTTTTCCTTTTTGCTCGTTGTTCTGGCCCTGACGATGCTTGTCAGGGTGATAAGGCGTGCCTCCAGCGGGAAGCTGGAGATTCTCATAGACCAGTATCTCTTCAAAAGTCAGCTTTCCTCCGGTCTTCTGGGCTTTGGCCTGACGGTTTTCGTCCAGTCCTCCTCGGTGACGACCTCGCTTGTCGTGCCCCTCGTCGGGGCCGGCCTTCTCTCGATAGAAAAAGTCTATCCCTACGTGCTCGGTGCCAACATAGGTACGACTTTCACCGCCATACTGGCTTCCCTCGTGACCGGCAAGCTCCTGCCTGTACAGGCCGCCTTCGCGCACCTGACCTTTAACCTGCTCGGCATCCTCGTCTGGTATCCCCTGAAGTTCATTCCCATAAAAGCGGCAAAGAAGCTCGGGGCAGTGGCCTATATGAAAAGGTGGGCGGTGGTCCTTTACATTCTGGCGATTTTCTTTTTGATCCCCGGCACGTTAATATTTATATTCAGGAGGTGATAGGATGTTCGACAAGCTTCTTTCCTTCTGGAAGGAATCGGACCTTCTTTCTGTGGCTTTTAAAGAGGTGGAGGAGATGCTCCGCCTTTCAGAAGAAATGTTTCACTACGCCATCAGGGTCCTTATGGAACACGAGCCCGAAAAGAGGGATATCTACAAAGACGACCAGAAATTAAACCAGCTTCAGATCGACGTGCGCAGGAAAGTGCTGGAGCACCTAACCATCTCTCCGTCGCAGGATATCTTGCCTTCCCTCATCCTGATAACCGTTATCGTCGACATAGAGCGAATCGGCGACTATTCGAAAAACCTGCTCGAGCTTGCCCACAAGTACCCGGAGGAGCTGACGGGGCCCTATGTCGATGAGATCAAGGAGATAAGGGCCGGCGTCGAGGACATGTTCAGGAAGACTTACAGGGCCTTTACCGGGAGCGACAAGGAGCTGGGAAAGGAGGTCATGGAGCGCCACGTGGAGATAGCCGGGAAATGCGAGGGCATAGTCGAAAGGCTCATCGACGACCCGGAAATAGGAGCGAGGCTTGGAATTATTTATGCGTTGCTCGCCCGCTTCCTGAAAAGGGTCAGCGCCCACCTCAAAAACGTGGCCTCCGGCGTCGTGAATCCCTTCCACCGGCTCGGCTATAAGCCGCAGGAATGAGGTTCAGGCCGCGCTTTTCAGC
>DRBW01000194.1 GCA_011042705.1 Caldifarciminota bacterium | reverse complement strand
TTCCGACACCCTGGGGTTTTCGCTCTATTTCTACGCCTCTTCCGACGGGATTTATTATGATAGAAATCCCGTCGTGGCTGTCGAGGACGAGACCTCCTCCATTCCCGAAAGGATTATCGTTCCGAACGTTCTCAGGCCGGGAGGCCTCTTCGATGTGCCATCGAGCTTCAGAGGGCAAGAGCTCTGTCTCTACGATGTGAGCGGGCGATTGATGGCCCGTTATCCGGCTTCGTTGACGCGTTCGGGCTCGCTTTCCCTTCCCGCGGATCTATCGGCCGGAATTTACTTCATGAGGGGTGAGAAGGAAGCCTTGAAGCTGCTTGTCAGATAGAGTAGAGGAAGGCGAGGGCCCTTTCCAGGACCTCATCCGGGGAGAGCCACTGAGGCTCGGGCTTCAGGTTTCTCATGAAATAAAGCTGTTTTCTGGAGAAGATCTTGGTTCTCTTCTTGATAAGGCGCACGGCCTCCTCGAGGCTTATTTTGCCCTGAAGGTGTTCTATTATCTCGCGGTAGCCTATGGTGTTTAAAGACGGCAGGTCGGGGGAGTATCCCTGATCCAGAAGCCACCTCGTTTCTTCCACAAGCCCGGCTTCAATCATCCTGTCGACACGCTCCTCGATCCTCCTGTAGAGATCTTTGCGGTCCCGGAGGACTCCCAGGTAAAGGGGCTCAAAAGCCGGAATGATTTTTGCCTCTTTTCTCAAAACGCTGATGGGTTTTCCCGTCTGGTAATAGACCTCCAGCGCGCGGGTGATCCGGATCCAGTCTCTCTTATGGACCTTTTCGGCGGTTGCGGGGTCCACTTTCTTGAGTTCCTCGTGAAGCTTTTCTATTCCCTCCCTTTCCATCCTTTCGAGAAGCTTCCTGCGCAGGGAGAGGTCGACGGGCGGGGCGCTGAAGAAACCCTCGAAGAGAGCCTTGTAATAGAGAGTTGTGCCTCCTACCACCACGGGGATCTGGCCGGATCGCAGGGCAGTTTTGATCTCCCTCTCGGCGTCGCGGGCGAAATCCTGAGCCGAATAAGTCTCCGACGGGTCCCTGATGTCGATGAGACGGTAATGCTTTCTCAGCTCCGGAGGCGGCTTGGCGGTGCCGATATCCAGGTATCGATAGACCTTTCTGGAATCGCAGGAGATGAGAACAACCCTTCCGTGTTTTTCCAGGAGGCTTGCGGCAATGGAGGTTTTCCCCGACGCGGTGGGGCCGATTATAGCCAGTACCTTCTGCATTCAGAGGTTCCTGGCAAATTTTCTTTCCAGTTCCTCGAGCGAGATCTTTATCACCGTGGGCCTGCCGTGAGGACAGAAGAAGGGGTTCTCGCAGGAGAACAGCTGATCCAGAAGGGCATTCATTTCCTCTCCGCTCAGCTTGTCGCCGGCTTTGATGGCAGCCTTACAGGCAAGGGTTTTTAGAAGCTCAAGGTGTCTGTCGGGGAGGCTTTTTACATCCTGAAGTTCGTCGATTATCTCCAGGAAGATCTCTTTTGTGGGATTTTTGAAAATATCGGGAGCTCCCTCTACCACTGCCGTCCTGCCCGACAGTATCTTTATTCTGAACCCGTAGCCCTCCAGGATCCCCGATATGTCCTGAAAGACGGCGAATTCCTTCGGTGTCAGGTTCAGAACGATGGGAAACAGAAAATTCTGGGTGTTGTATTTTCGTTTCCTGAGTTTTTCGTAGAGAATGCGTTCGTGGGCCGCGTGTTGATCGACGATGATGAATCCGCTTCTCACCTGGGCTATGATGTAGGAATCGTGGATCTGCCATATTTTTTCAGGGATGTAGGTGCTTTCGTCTCTTATCTCTTCCCTTCTTTCCTCAGCTTGAAGTCGGGGCTGCATCTCTCCGATTTCCATCTGCCTTCCTCCCGTCTCACCGACATGGGTAATGGGCGTTTCTACTATTCTCATGGTGGGCATCTCTCCGAGGTGTGAGTAGGTGGTCCTCGAGCGGTTCAGGGTCTCCCTGACCGATTTCATGAGTTTTTCATACATCCTCAGGGTCCTGTGGAATTTGACCTCTTTTTTCTGAGGATGGATGTTGAAATCGACAAAACGTGGATCGACCTCGATGAACAGTATGTACTGGGGATGCATCTTTTCCTGCTCGTAAGCCCCATAGATGGCGGCCCGGAGGCGATTATCCCTGATCCGCCTGCCGTTCACGAAAAGCAGCTGCGTCAGAGGGGACTTCTTGACTCTATCGGGTCTCGATATAACGCCGTGAATGGTCAGCTTTTCGCCGAATTTAGAGGTAAGCGTTATGGTCTCTTCAATGAAATCCTGCCCGTAGATCTGTTCTATCCTCTCGATGGGAGAGCTGGCTGGTCCCAGGTTCATTATGTCCTTTCCGTCGATCCTCAGGCTGAAGGAGATCCCGGGATGTGCGAGGGCATAATCGGTCACGACCTCGATGATCCGGCGGGCTTCGGCGTAATCGGAGCCCAGGAACTTTCTCCTCACTGGAAAATTGTAGAAAAGGTCCCTGACCGTGACGGTCGTCCCGGCGCCGATCGGAGCCGGTTTCAGTTCCACAAGCTCCGCCTCTTCGAAATAGCCCTCGTAGCCGATGTCCTCGTCGGCCCTCTTGGACCTGATCGTCAATCTGGAGACAGAACCTATGGCATAAAGGGCTTCGCCCCTGAATCCCAGGGTGCCAATGGATTCCAGGTCATCCACGCTGCTGATCTTGCTCGTCGTGAACCTTCTCACCGCCAGTTCGATCTCCCTGTCGTTCATTCCGTGGCCGTCGTCCACGACTTTTATGAGTTTTTTGCCCCCTTCTTCGACGGTGATATCTATTCTGGTTGCCCCGGCGTCGATGGAATTTTCGAGGAGTTCTCTCAGAACGGACGCTGGATTTTCGACGACCTCGCCGGCGGCTATGCGGCTGATCACCTCCTCCGGAAGCTGCTTTATCCTGGAAGTGCCCTCCATCTACTCTTCTCTAAGCTTTTCTATCAGGTTTTTTTCGAAATAGGCGGCAGGGTGATACCCCTTCTCCATGAGATGGTAGTTGAGGGCGATGACCTCGAGGACCATGGCAGTGTTCTTTCCAGCCTTCTGGGGCAGCTTTATCCGGGGGATCTTGACGCCAAGAAATTCCGAATAATTGGTTTTCAGCCCGAGCCTCTCGTAGTCCATATCGGGTTTCCAGTCGAGGAGCTCCACGTGGATCTCAACCCTCTTTGTGTCCCTTATGGCCCTGATCCCGAAGATCGAGTAGATGTCGATTATGCCGACCCCCCTGAGTTCCAGGAAGTACTTGAGATTCTCGTCCTCGGTGGCCTGGGTTCCGGTGAGGAGGTTTTCCGGGTATCTTATCAGTTTGACGAGGTCATCGGCGACGAAGGTATGCCCCCGGGATATGAGGTCCAGTGCACATTCCGACTTACCGATACCGCTCCTGCCGGTAAGAAGTATTCCCACCCCGAAGACGTCGATCAGCGTGCCGTGGATGATCAGGGATGGAGCCAGCTTAAAGGAAAGATAATCGAAAAGCAGACCTATGAAGGAGCTGATCCTTTCCCTGGTCGAGAGCAGGGGGATGCCGTGGCTGTCGCAAACCTGAATCAGCTCCGGCAGAGGAGACTGAGCGCCGGTTATGAAGATACAGGGTATGCGAAACTTGCAGAATTTCTCGAGAACCTCGAGCTTTCTGTCGTCGGGCAGGCTCCTCAGGAAGGAGAGCTCGCTTTCTCCGAGTATCTGTATCCTCTCTTCTGGAAAGCCCGATTCGTAGCCGGCGAAGAGGAGCCCGGGTATATATACCTCCCGGCTGATGATATCCCTGTTCAGCCCGTCTTTTCCGGCAAGAAGCTCAAGGCCCCACTCCTCGCTCTTTTCCCTGAGGAGAAGGCTGACCTTTATGCTCTGCATCAGGCTCTGTGATATTTTAGCTTGTCCTCATATTTTATGAGCTGGGATTTCATCTTGTCCTTCAGCTCATCAATGGCGCTGAAGGGATCTTTCGCCTGGCTTTTCGCCGTGAGGGTGGATCCCTTCACTTTTACGACAAGTTCGCCGAGGAACCTTCCCCTCTGCTCGTCGAGGATCAACTCGGCATCAATAATGTGGCTGGAATACCTGTCCAGCCCCGAAAGTCTCTTCTCTATGTATTCTCTCAGCCCATCGGTTGCCTCTATGTCTCTGGTTATGAGTTTGATCTCCATCGCAGATCCTCCTCTCTTTGTCTAAAAATAACCCTTAAAAGAACAATTTGTCAACTACCAGAACCAGGGTCAGGGCGATATTTGCCAGAATTCCGGCGAAAAGGTCATCGGTCATCACCCCGAGCCCGGCCGGCAGTTTCTCCGCGTAGCGGATGTAAAAAGGCTTTCTCACGTCGAAAAAGCGGAAAAACAGAAACCCCAGCGCGAGGACGAAGGGGCTTTTCCCGTGAAACAACACCGTGACCAGGACTCCAAGTACCTCGTCCACCACAATGGTGTGGGCATCGGGACCCCATATATCCTCGCAATAGCTCGAGATCCATATTCCCGAGATGTAGAGGAAGGGCAACACCAGGGCCAGGAAGGAGCTTCCGAAGGGAGAGATGTAGTACAGGATCAGGGT
>DRBW01000237.1 GCA_011042705.1 Caldifarciminota bacterium | reverse complement strand
TGGAGGAAAAGATGAGAGAAGAAATAAGAATATTCAAAGCATTGTGTAACGAAGTACGGTTAGAAATAGTTGAAACGTTATTGGAAGGAGAAAAGTGTGTTTCTGAAATTGTCTTACGTACAGGAAGAATGCAACCTGCAGTTTCCATGCAGTTAGCAAAGCTCGAGTTCCTGGGGGTCGTTGAATCAAGAAGAGAAGGAGGTAGAGTCTACTATAGACTCGCCAATGAGAAAGTTAGGAAAGTCCTAAAAATAGTAAGGGAGGAGTGAGTCATGATACAGAAAATACAGAAGAATTTATCGAGGAACATGTTATTGTATGCCTCGTTAGCTATGATCCTGGGAGTTTTAGCAGGTCATTACCTAAACTTAAAAGGTCTATCTAAACTGATAATACCTGTTGTCTTTATTATGATCTTTCCTATGATGGTAAATTTATCCTTCTCTTCTTTAAAAAAGATTAAAGGTTCAACGAAACCTCTGGTCGAAGCAATGATTCTAAACTTTATTATCGCCCCTTCACTTATGTGGCTATTGGCATCTATATTTATTTCCGACGCGAAAATAAGATTGGCCTTAATGTTGCTCTCGATTGCTCCAGCATCAAGTATGGGGTTGGGTTATATCGGCTTAGCCGAAGGACATATGCTTACAGGGGCAACGATAGTTGCCGTTGCTTTCTTATTGTCTATTTTTGTTTATCCGGTTGTTGGGCATTATCTTGCATTGGGGACAAATATACCGGTTCCATTAACGTTGATCTTGAAGAATCTTTTAATAATACTTATTTTGCCAGCTGTCTCAGGTATACTGTTGAGAGAATATATAGAAAAAACACATGGAAAAGAAAAATTCCTGGAAATAAAGCCGTATTTTTCGACTGTAACACTAACGTTTCTTTATGTTTTGCTCTTTATAATTTTCGCATCTAAGGCTAATCTAATTTTGAAAAACTATTATGATATCATTTTGCTTTTACCTCTCGCAATTCTTTTCTACGGGATAACTACCTTGCTTATCTTATTTACTAACAGGAAAATACTTCAATTAGAGTATGGACATCATCAGGCAGTCGTTTTTACAACTGTTAGCAAAAATGTTGCTCTGACTATAGCAGTTCTTGTCTCGGTTTTTGGGAAAGAAGGGCAATATATGGCGGTTTATCCTGCAATCATGAGTATATTCCAAACGATCTTTCTGGTTAGTTATTTGAAGTTAAGTGATAAAGTTAAGTGGATTTTTGACTATGAGAGAAGTAAAGCAAAAGATGGTCTATCAAAACCGGAGGAGATGTAAAATGAGAAAACGCCCCAAATTCGCAGTAGCAGGAATAATTTTAATGCTGTTAGCTGCTGAAATTCTATTTGCAGAGATGACGGTTGAAGCCCTCCCATGTTATAGGTAAAGGTAAATTCATCTTTGAGGAAAAGCGCTAAATTGACTTAGTTCGCCGGTCCTTTTATACTTCCCTCTTATGAGCAACAAGATGAAATCCTGGTTTGAGTCACTGGTCTGGACCATCGTCGTGGTCCTGATCATCAGGGCCCTTTTCATTCAGGCTTATGAGATCCCCACGGGATCCATGGAAGATACCCTTCTTCCCGGGGATTTTCTCCTTGTGGCGAAGTTCACGTACGGCATACAGATTCCCTATACTCACGTCAAGATACTGGATTTTCACAGACCCGACAGAAAGGACGTGGTCGTTTTCAACTATCCCCTGGAGCCGAAGAAGGATTTCGTGAAGAGGTGCATAGGCCTTCCCGGAGATACGATCGAGATAAAGAACAAGGTAGTTTACATAAACGGGAAGCCCCTCGATGAGCCCTATGTTGTGCACAAGGATCCCCGGGTTTTTCCGCCACTTATGGATCTCGACAATCCGCTTGCAAGGGAGGAATACCAGAGGGCGTGGGAGGAAAGGCGGTTTATGGGGCAGAACAGGGTTCGGGATAACTTCGGTCCTGTCGTGGTGCCTCAGGGCAACATCTTCGTGATGGGCGATAACCGCGATTATTCGCTGGATTCCAGGTTCTGGGGGCCTCTTCCCATGAAGTTCCTCAAGGGATCCCCGCTCATAATTTACTTCTCCTGGGACAAGGAACAGCCCCTGTATGCTTTCTGGAAGAAAATAAGGTGGGGAAGGCTGTTCAAGATCCTGCTCTGGATTTGAGGCTGAACTCAAAAGCGGTGGATTTTATCGTCGATCCTAAGGAACTGGGCAGACCCCTCGATCTCGCGGATATTTTCGGTAGAGAAGCGCCCCTCGAGGTTGAAATCGGTTTTGGCTACGGGCATTTCCTCGTCAGGAGGGCCAAGGAGGCTCCCGAGAGGAATTTCCTGGGTTTTGAGCTTTCGTCAGAGTGCATCAGGAAGACCATCAGTAAAATCGAGAAGGCAGGAATTGCTAATGTTAGGCTCGTCAGAATGGATGCTCGCCTCGGTTTCTATTTTCTCCCAGAGAGATCGGTTTCCGTCACCTATATGAATTTCCCCGATCCCTGGCCCAGGAAGAAACACAAAAAAAGGAGGCTGCTCGACGGCAAATTCCTCGAGCTTCTCGCTTCGAGAACCGTTGACGGCGGCGAATTCTACTTCGTCACAGACCACGATGACTATTTAGAGTATGCCCTGGAGCTTTTCAGGGAATCACCTTACTGGAAATGGGAAGGGGAGGAATTCACCCTTGAAATGCCCGACTACTTCGATACAAAATACAGGAGAAAATGGGAGAGGATGGGGAAGAGGATATACTTCTTGAGGCGAATAAAGGCCGTGCATCCCGTCGGGATAAGGGAGCTCGTGGAGGAGGTAAAGGAGATGCCACATGTCGTTCTGGAGAGGGAAGGGATCGATGTTAAGAGGCTCGGGGAGCTCGTCGGCCCTGAGATCAGGTTCGACGGCGGAGTTATTCGTTACTTTGACGTTTTTGAAAATCAAAAGGGCGACCGGATCCTCCTGGAGACCCTGGTTTCGGAAGGAGGGATCTCCCAGAGGTTTTTCATCCTGGTCGAGTTGAGCGGCGGGGAGGTGACCGTTAAGCTCGCCAGGAGGGCGGAGGTCGCCGTCACGACCGGAGTGAAAAGGGCTATAAAACTCGTCGCGGAGAAACTGGGCGGAAAGATCCTGAGGACGAATATAGGGAATTGAGGGTAGATTATTATCTCAAAAAGGTCAGGCTGATAAAGACGAGGGAGGGTGCCCGCAAGGCCTGCAATCTGGGCTATGTCTTCATAAACGGCAAAAAAGCCAAGCCTGCGGCTCAGGTTAAGCCGGGCGACGAGATCCTCCTGGACATGCCCACGAGGAAAGTGAGGGTAGAGGTTGTGGAACTCCCCCAGGGCAACGTCCGCAAAAAGGACGCCCCTTCCTACTACAGGCTCATAGAATCCGAGAGAAAGGCCCCCCACATCCAGGAGGACTTCTGGGAATCGATCGAGGAGTGAATCTGTCACTTTTCTCTGTTTGATAGGGGGCAGGAGAAGGCCGCACCTTGACTTAAAAGGCAGTTTTTTCTATACTTGCTGGAGTTCAAGCTATCGCAATCAAGAGGAGGTCTGGATTGAAGATACTCGTCTTTATAAAACGCGTTCCCGATACGGGAATACCCATCAGGGTAAAGCCCGATGGTTCCGATATAGTGCGCGAGGAATCGCTGACTTACGTTACCAATCCCTACGACGAATACGCAGTTGAGGAGGCCCTCAGGATCAGGGAGAAGCTCGGTGAGGGTGAGATTGTCGCAGCATCTCTGGGTGATGATAGCGCCAGGGATGTATTGAAGAACGCGCTTGCTCTCGGCGTCGACAGGGCGGTGCTCCTTCGTACCGAGAACCCCGACAGGGTGGACGGATTTGCCACGGCGAAAGTCCTGGCCGATTTCGCTTATAATGAGGGTTTCAACCTGATATTGACGGGAAAAGAGGCCGCGGACATGTCGGACAGTCAGGTGCCTTCTTACGTTGCCTCTTTGCTTGGGATTCCTCAGGCTTCCTATGCGATTGGCCTGGAGGTAAATCCGCCGAGCCTCGTAGTCAAGAGGGAGACCGATTACGGGGTGGAGACCCTGGAATTGATGATGCCGGCACTGATCACCTGTGAGAAAGGTCTGAACGAGCCAAGGCTGCCCACGCTCAGGGGAATTATGGCCGCGAGGAAAAAGGAAATTGAGGTGGTTCCCGCCTATGTTCCCGCCTCAAATCACGAGCTTCTGCTCCTGTCGCCTCCGCCACCGCGCGAGCAGGGCAGGATACTGGATGTGCCCGTCGAGGAAGCTGTAAGGGAACTTATCAGGCTCCTCAAGGAGGAGCAGGGAATTCTATAGGAGGAAGCGATGAGATACAGAATTTACATCGAGGTTTTCGGCGGATCCTTTAAGGGCGCTTCCCTCGAAGCGCTGGGCGCAGCCCTGCTTTTGAGAGAGAAGGCAGGCGGCGAGGTAGAGCTCCTCGTGCCCGAGCCTCTGGAATCGGAGGCTCTCGAGGAGCTGAGGAATTATGGAGCTGACAGGGTGCTGGTCCTGAAAAACCCGGGCCTCTCACCTTACACCGTGGAAGCCCATGCCGAAGCCCTTTCCTCTCTGATCGAGGATGGCGATTTT
>DRBW01000137.1 GCA_011042705.1 Caldifarciminota bacterium | reverse complement strand
TGGTTGTGCAAAAAATGCACACTTGACACCTGTAGTTCCCTGACTTATCTAATAGGCAAGAGGGGAGGGATAAAATGATAGGCGAAGTCAGATATGAAGAGCCTTTTCTGTTGAGAAACCTGGCCGTCGTTCCGCTTCTCGGGAACGGACGGGAGGGAAGGTATAACGTGCTGGATGAAGCCCTGGAGGGCGGATTGGCCTCGGTGGAGGATACAGGCGTTGTCGACAGCGTTTATCTTCATTACGCGGGAAACGACCCTCTGTTTATAATGGATGGGGAGGAGATAGTGGGGGCGCTCCAGAACAGGATTGTAAACACGGCCGTTCTGGTGGATCAGCCCATGAGGACCGAGTTGCCCGTGAGTTGCGTGGAGGAGGGGAGATGGAGCGGATCCAGAACCTTCGGGCCGTCCAGATCTTCGGCCTATCCCTCTTTGAGGGCATTGCTCGCCAGCACAGTGACCGATTCTCTCAGGCACGGGGAGAAGCATTATTCCGATCAGAGCGCCATCTGGAGGTCTGTTTCCAGCACGCTCCAGAGCTTCAGGGTCAAGTCGATGACCCAGTCGATGCACGATGTCTATACCAGGCTGGAGGATGACATAAATCGTTATCTCGAGGACCTGGAACTGCCTGGAGATGCAGTCGGTTTTATGGCCTGGGCCGGGGGGAAGTTCATCGGGCTCGAGTATTTCGGGAACAGGGAGCTTTTCAGGAAGTTGTCCGATAAGCTTCTGCGGAGTTATGCATTAGAGGCGATGATGAAGGGCCCCACGGGCTTTCCCGAGGAAGTCGAGGTCAATAGAATTCTCTCCACCGTGAGAAGGAGACAGTTTGTGGAATTTCCAGCGGTTAGCGCCGGCACTGAGTACAGGTACAAGGGCAGGGATTTCGTTGGCAGGGCGCTTTTCCGGGGCGAAGGGGAACTTCTGCACCTCGCCTTCTTCCCGGTGCCGAACTGATATGTCCCACGATGAGATTCCCCCGGAGCTTGTGGCCCATCTCGGAGAAGATGGCAGGAGGCTCGTTCAGGAAGCCTATAGCTACGCCCTGAACAAACACAGAGGGCAGAAAAGGGCTTCTGGAGAGCCTTACATCGTTCATCCTTTGGGAGTTGCGGAGATCCTCGCCGAGCTGAAGATGGATTCCCATACAATAGCCGCGGCGCTTCTCCACGATACCGTCGAGGATACCGGTACCGAGCTGAGAGAGATAGAGGAGCGTTTCGGGCCCGACATAGCCTTTCTCGTGAACGGGGTCACCAAGATAAAGGAATACGGGGCAGCCACGGAGAGAAGCAAGGCCGAAAATTTCAGGAAGCTGCTCCTCGCAGTTTCCAGAGATCTCAGGGTGCTCATAATCAAGCTTGCCGACAGACTTCACAATCTGAGGACCCTCAAGTACCTTCCGCCCGATTCGCGCCGGAGGATCGCTGAGGAGAGCCTCGAGGTTTACGCTCCCATAGCCCACAGGCTCGGCATCTGGAGGATCAAGTGGGAGATGGAGGATCTGGCTTTTCAATTTTTATATCCGGCCCTGTACAGGCAGATCCTCAAGAAAGTCAGGGAGACGAGAGAATACAGGGAGCAGTATATCAAAAGGGCCACGGAGGAACTCTCGAACCTGCTCAGGGAGGCGGGCATCAAGGCCGATGTGGAGGGGAGGCCGAAGCACATCTATTCCATTTACCAGAAAATCCTCAGGAAGGGCGTTTCCATCGACGAGATCTACGACCTTTACGGGATCAGGGTCATAACCCTCACCATTGCCGATTGCTATACTGCTCTGGGGGTGATCCACGGGAGGTTCAGGCCCCTTCCAGGCCGTTTCAAGGACTACATCGCCATGCCCAAGCCCAATCTCTACCAGTCCCTCCACACGACGGTCATAGGACCCGAAAACAGGTTTCTCGAGATCCAGATTAGAACGCGAAAGATGCACGAGCTGGCGGAGGAAGGAATCGCGGCCCACTGGAGGTATAAGGAGGACTATCGCCCGACCGAGAGGGAAGTAGCGCAGTTCAGCTGGCTCCGCGGGCTTCTCGAGCTTTACAGGCGATCGCCGACGCCTGAAGAGTTCATGAGGAAGATCAGGGAGGAAATAACGGGGGAGGAAATCTATGTTTTCACTCCGAAAGGCGATGTCATCACCCTGCCCATAGGTTCGACTCCCGTGGATTTTGCTTACGAGATCCACACTCAGCTCGGGCACAAAGTCATGGCTGCCAAGGTCAATGGGAGGCCCGTTCCCCTTTCGACCGTCCTCGAGAGCGGCGATGTGGTGGAGATAATTCCTAAGAAGAAGCCGAGGCCGCGGAAATCCTGGCTGGAGTTCGTCAAGACGTCAAAGGCGAGGAACAGGATTCGACACTGGTTCAGGGTTCAGGAGAGGGAGAGAGATCTGGAGAGAGGGAGGTCGGCGCTGATCCGTGAGTTCAGAAGGAGACACAGGACCTTCGGGGAGGAGGAAATCGAAAAAGCCATTGTCCATTTCAACTTCAAGGATGAAGAGGACCTTTATCTCGCGATCGCGAGGGGGACACTGGCTCCCAGGGCTGTGTACGAATTTTTCCACGGTCCCGCTGTTGAGCGGAAGAAAAAGGTGAGGAAAGGGAAGTACCCGATAATCGTCGAGGGCATGGAGGACCTGGAGGTCTCGGTGGCGAAGTGTTGCAATCCCGTTCCGGGCGATGAGATCGCGGGCATAATTACAAGCCAGAGGAAAATAAGCATTCACAGGGCAGATTGTCCTTATCTCAGGAAGTACGGCCATCCCGACAGGATATTGAGGGCTACCTGGGGAGAAGTGAGAGGCGATTCCCTTTATCCCGTCAGGGTCAGGGTGAGGGCTTCGGTGGACAGAGGGCTTCGGGAGCATATAGAGACAGCCGCTGCCCGCGGAGGAGGCGCGGCAGAGTTTCTTTCCTCGAGAAGGCTGAGAGGAGGGGATTGGGTCCTCGACTTAAAGCTATATGTTCGGAACAGGGATCATCTGAGGGCTGTCCTCGATGAGATTCACGCAGCAGAGGGGGTTCTGGAGATAAGAGGGGGTTAGTTTTCCCCGTGAAATAGACGGCAGAAGGCGCATATCTCAAGGGATGTGGGCATGCCGCAGATCTTGCATTCCCGAAGCGGTGGCATGCCCGTATCGACGTCTTTGAGGTATTTCTCCCTGAAGGACTGAAATTCCCTGTAAAACCTGAGTTTTGTCCCGGGAGAACGGACCTCGATGGAATTCAGGAGATGTTTGTAAAAAAGGGTCTTCGCGCCCCTCGAAAAGGGGCAGGCTTCCCCGTGGAAATCGATTTCGTTGAGGATCGCGTAGGCCGCTATTTCTCTCTCTGTGAGGAAAGCGAGGGGCTTCGCCCTTGCCGCCAGTTTGGGATGGACGCTCGGCAGATAGGGACTCTGTTTGACCAGATAGCTCACTTCCCAGCGCAGTGTGTTGGACAGGAGAGAAGAGACCTCATCGTCCAGGTTATGGCCCGTGGCCACAACCTTTATTCCGAGGTCGTAGGCCGTTTTGTTCATGAGGTACCTCTTTATCATTCCGCAGAGCGAGCAGATCCGGTGCTGGGGGCGGCGCTTCGCGATTTCCGGCAGGCTCTCTCCGTATTTCTCCTTCAGGGAGAGGATCACGAGCTCCACGTCCAGGCGGGCGGCCAGCTTCTCCACTTTGGCACGCGCCTTTTCTGACATCCCCTCGATTCCGAGATCGATGAAAAAGCCCGTGACCTCGTAGTCGAGGCTCTTGAGGACGTGGAGAAGAGAAAGGCTGTCCTTACCGCCGGAGACGGCGACGAGGACCGGCTGATTCCGATCGAACATCCCGTATTTCCTTATTGTCCTTTCGACCTCCCTCCTGAACCTCTCGATGAAGTGCTCCTCGCACAGGGCCAGGTTATGCTGCCTGAGCTTTATTACGGCCCTTTTGCCGCAGATCTTACATTTCATCGGGTGGGACGCCTCCGGTCTCCGGCGAATCCATGTCTTCCCTCATAAATGCGACAGGCATCGCCCTCGTGTTATAGGCAAATCCCACATTTCCCCTGGCATCGATGGCTATGACGCCAGCCGAGGTTTTCACCGTGTTGTCGACCAGGTCTATGGCAGCTTCTGCCGCTTTCATGGGGGAGATTCCGGCCCTGATGAAAGAGCAGGCCGTCCTCGAAAGCCCCGTTCGGATTATTCCCTCTCCTATCCCCGTTGCGGTGGATCCCGCATAGGGCGTGGCGTAGATCCCGGCCCCCGGTATGGGTGTGTCTCCGACCCGTCCGAAGAGCTTCAGGAAGACACCCCCGGTGGAGGAGCCGGCGGCAGTAATTCCCCTGTCATCGACGGCCACACAGCCCACGGTTCCGGCCAGAAGCTCGGGATGGCGCCTGATCAGGCTCCGTATCTTGTTCCAGGGCGTCTCTTTTCCCTCTAAAAATTCCTTCTTGAGCTTCTCCCACTGTTTCCTTCTCTCCTCGGTGACGGGATCGTAATCCTCGAAACCCATCAGTCGTGCGAACTTCATCGCGCCCTCGCCCATCAACAGGACGTGATCGGTCTCCTCCATGACTTTTACCGCCAGAGAGATGGGATTTTTGATCCTGTATACCCCGGCCACGGCACCGATCTCGTAGGTGTCTCCCCTCATTATGGAGGCGTCCATCTCACATCTCCCGTCGA
>DRBW01000155.1 GCA_011042705.1 Caldifarciminota bacterium | reverse complement strand
TACGGCGTCCGTTCATCGGGGTCCAGGATAGAACTATCTGGCTGCCAGATAGCCGCGAGCGGAATAATAGGGCTTTATCTCGAGGAAACCTCGGGAAGGATATCGAGATCCCGAATCAGCGGCGGGCAGGAGGTATCCGTTCTCCTCGTCAACTGTGATTCGCTGGAATTTGACGGGAACGTGATTTCAGGCACCAAGCCGCGCGCAAAATTCACTGGCAACGAAACCAGGGCAAAATCCCAGACGGGCCTGGTGGCAGTGAGGTCATCGCTCAGGCTGAGAAAGAACTCTTTCCTTGACCTCGAGACAGGGATTTACTCAGCGGGTTCTGAAGTCGATCTGGGGCAACCTTCCTCTCCGGGCTATAACGTCTTTGAGAACGTGAGGACGGCGGTAATAGAGCGCGATACGCCCGGGGGCGTCCTCGAAGCGTCCGGAAACTGGTGGGGAAGCCCGGAACCATCGCCCGACCTCTTCGTGGGAAATGTCAATTACCTGCCATTCCTCACGGAGAAACCCTCTCGCCGCCGATAATCCGTGGTTTGACAAACCTCTCTGATCCAGTTATAATCTTAGTCCAAAGGAGGTTTGGAAAATATGAAGAAGGGTATTCATCCGACTTATTACGAGGATGCCGTGATCCGCTGCGCCTGTGGCAACGAGGTCGTGACAGGCTCCACGAAGAAGGAGATAAGGGTGGAAGTCTGTTCAAAGTGCCACCCCTTCTACACCGGCGAACTCGGAAGAGTAGTGGTTGACACGGGCGGACGGATTGAGAGATTCCGCAAGAAATACGGCTGGAAAGATAAAGAAGAATAAATAAGGGGGCCAGACCATGAAAAAGTTCGGGGCTCTGTTTTTGCTTCTCGGGCTGGCGTCCTCCTTTTTACTCACATGGGGATGCGCTCCGAGAAAAAGCCACAAGGTAGAAATTAAGCCCGTGGAAACCGCTGCCGCCGTGGACACGACGAAGCCGAAAAGCGAAGAACCCACCATCGTTTTTGAGGAAGTCCCGCCGGCAGAGACAAAGCCGGAGGTCATCCAGCCCTCTGAGGAAAAGCCCGCTCAGGTATACGGTTACAGGGTGCAGATCATGGCTGCCCTGAAGGAGGAAAACGCCAACCGGATGGCAGAAGAAGCCAGGTCAAAACTGGACAAACCGGTGTACATAGAATACATACCCCCCTATTACAAGGTGAGGGTGGGTGATTTTCTCAGCAGGGAGGAAGCGGAAAGATACAGAGATAAATTAAAAGCCCTCGGTTATTACGACGCTTTTATCGTCGAAACGCTCATAAACACTCATTGAGGTTAGTTTTAGCGAGCGGAAATCCCGACAAAGTCAGGGAAATCAAGGAAATCCTCAGGGACATCGAAGTTCTTCCCCTTTCGTCTTTTGTGGATGAATTTGAAATAGAGGAAAGCGGCCTGACGTTTCGCGAAAACGCTTACATCAAGGTTCAGAAGGCTTTTGAACTTACGGGGCTGCCGTCGCTGGCCGATGACACGGGTCTTGTGGTCCACGGCCTTCACGGAATGCCCGGCGTTTTCTCCAGCAGGTTTGCTGGAGAAAACGCCGGATACGAAGCCAACAGGAGAAAATTGCTCGAGGCCCTTCGGGGAATGCCTCTTTCGGCGCGGCGTGCCTATTTCATATGCGTGGTCGCTTTCATGGAGAAGCCCGGGGAAGTCAGGTTCTTCGAGGGAAAGGTCGAGGGTTTCATCACAAAAGAACCCAGAGGCGACGGCGGCTTCGGTTATGATCCTATCTTTCTCTATCCTCCGCTGGGCAGAACCTTCGCCGAGCTCTCCCTCCGGGAAAAGAACAGGGTGAGCCACCGGTACAGGGCCTTATCCAGATTCAGGGAGTATCTGAATGAGAGCGGTCTTTCTCGATAGGGACGGTACCATAATAGAGGACATGGTGTACCTCAGTGACCCCGAGAGGCTCCGATTTCTTAAGGGAGCAGTAGAGGGCCTCAAAAGGCTGTACAGCGCCGGTTACGAACTTTTCGTCGTCACAAACCAATCGGGCCTCAAACGGGGATTTCTTTCCCTCGAACGGCTCCTCGTTATCCACCGAAAGCTGGACCTGCTCCTGAGGAGAGAGGGAATCATCGTAAAGAAATTCGCCTTCTGTCCCCATCATCCCAACGAGAGGTGCCGATGCAGAAAGCCAGAGACATTCATGGTGAAGAGGATACTCAAAGAATACCCCGACATAGACCTCGAGGAATCCTACACGGTTGGGGACAAGTACACCGACGTCCTCCTGGGCCAAAAGGTGGGCACGAAGACCATCCTGATAGGTGACAGAGATGCCGGGAAAGCCAGGCCCGACTATATAGCGAGAGACCTCCTTCAGGCCTCCGAGATAATCCTGAAGAAAGGATAATGAGTCCCACAACTCTGCTCTTGCTCCTCCTTCTGATCATTCTCCTGGGTTTTGTCCTTTATCTCGTTAAGGTTCAGGGAATTCGCTCTGAACAGCTCAGGCGGGAACTGGAAAACCTCCGGCTGGAAATTAGAGATGACCTCCGCAGGGTTGAAGACAACATGGGAAACACCGGGACAACCCTCGCCGATGTCAGGGTCAACCTGGCGAGGCTACAGCAATCCCTCCTCGACATCAGGGAGATCTCAAAAGACATGGTCAAGTTAAAAGACATCCTGCGCCCTCCCAAGGAGAGGGGGATTCTCGGAGAATGGATGCTCGAAAACCTCCTTTCCGACATCCTCCCCACCGGGCGGTTTGCTCTGCAGTATCGCTTTAGCGACGGCACACAGGTGGACGCGGTCATCTTCCTCAGGGAAAAAGTCCTGCCCATCGATTCGAAATTTCCGCTGGACAATTTTTACAAAATGGGAGAGGTCGAGGACCCTAAGGAAAAAGAGAAATTGAAGAAGCACTTCAGGAGGGACGTAAGGAACAGGATCGAGGAGATAAGCACCAGATACATCAAACCCTCCGAAGATACACTTAATTTCGCCCTTCTTTACATTCCTGCTGAGGGAATTTATTATGAGGCTTTCATTAAAGACGCCGAAGCGGCCGAACTTTACCGTTATGCCGTTCAGAGAAAGGTCATTCCCGTATCTCCCAACACATTCTATGCCTTTCTCGAACTGATACTTTCGGGGCTCTCCGGCCTCGAGCTCGAGGAAAAGATCGAGGAGATCCTCAAAACGCTCTCCACCCTGGGAGTTGAGATCGGAAAGCTCGAGGCGCTCATGAAAACCCTGGGAGGTCATCTGAAGAACGCCGGAGACAAGTTCACCGAGGCAAGAAATCAGCTCGAAAGGATCTCTTCCCTGATCCGCATCGTCGGAAGATCCGATGGATAAAACGCGCCTCTTCGCAGTCCTGATATTGAAAGAGGTCCTCGACGGCTCACGCTGGAGCAACAGGCTCCTTCCCGAATTCAGAAATCGCCTGCCCTACGCCGAAAGAGGGCGCCTCACCGAACTTGTAATGGGAACGATCAAGATGAAGTTGCGGCTGGACTGGACTGTCGAAAGGTATCTTCGCGGTTATAAGCTCAGCGATCTCACTCCCCTCATAAGAAACGTGTTGAGGCTCGCTACATACGAGATCCTCTTTCTCGAGAAGGTGCCGGAGTACGCCTCGGTGAAAGAGGGAGTGAACCTGGCAAGGAGGTTCGGCCACAGGGGAGTTGCATCCCTCGCAAATGCTGTTCTGCGAAAGATAGCTGCCGGGAAACCCGTCCCTCAGGAGCCCTGGATCCTCCATTCCCACCCCGAGTGGCTTTACAGGAGGTGGGCCGCCGCTTACGGCCAGGAGATCGCCCTCTCCATTATGGAAGACAACAACCGGCCTTCGAATTTTTACGTCAGGGTTAACACATCGCGGATTTCCCCCGAGGACTTCCGGGAGAAGCTGCGTTCCCTCGGGATCGACTACAGAGAAGTGCCAGAGCTCGAGGAAGCCCTTCAGATCTTCTCTTTCAGGGAAGAACTGGCCGACCTGCGAGGTCTTTTTACTGTGCAGGACCTCTCATCTCAGGTTGTGAGCCGTTTCCTCGCACCGGATAAAAAGCGGGTGATCTACGATCTCGCGGCTGCGCCGGGCGGAAAAACCACCCACGTGGCCGAGATAATCGAAGATGAGGGGATTATCGTCGCCCTGGACAGGTACAGAAGCAGGATCAAGACGCTCAGGAAAAGAAGCGGGGAACTCGGGCACGGATCCATCTATCCCGTCGTGGGCGATCTGCTCAAGCCTCCCCTCAGAGCCCTCGCCGACTTCATCCTGCTCGACGTTCCCTGCAGCGGGACGGGAACTCTAAAAAGACATCCTGAGATAAAATGGCGCTTAAAGCCCGAGGACATCCCGAAGCTGGCGAGATACCAGCTTAAGCTCCTGGAAAGGGCCTCGGGCCTCCTGAGGGATGGCGGCATTATCGTCTACTCCACCTGCACCTTAGAGCTCGAGGAAAACGAGGGCGTCGTGGAAAATTTCCTGAGAAATAACCCTGAATTCAGACTGTCCGAAGACGCTGATGACAATCTGAAAGGTTTCATGGACGGACCTTATCTCAGGGTAAACGGGATTGTTAACAGATCCGATTGGACCTTCGCCGCGCGGCTCAGGAAGAAAACTCCTTAGGCATCAGCCACTTTGGGCTTTTCGAATTTGACACTACTGCCCCTGATTC
>DRBW01000123.1 GCA_011042705.1 Caldifarciminota bacterium | reverse complement strand
CTCCAAGAGGTTGACTTTTTTCAACATGCCACTATGATAAAGTCAACCTCATGAGGAGGTCAACTTAAAGGAATTCTGTGGACAAGCCTGTTGCAAAGGACGCAAATTCAAGTTAAAATGTAAATTGAAACAAAGTTTCAAAAAGGAGGAGGAAAGATGAAAACCGATGTGCTGATAATCGGAGGCGGACCTGCAGGCATAGTAACTGCTCTGTCGGCCGAGAATACCTATAGGGGCCTGAAGATAACGGTGGTCAGAAAGGAAAAACAGGTCCTTGTACCCTGTGGCATTCCCTATATCTTCGGCACTCTGCCCTCGCCGGAGTCCGATCTCATCCCGGACAAGGTCCTCACATCAAAAGGAATAGAGATCGTAGTGGATGAGGTCACTGAGGTAGATACTTCGAGCAAAAAGGTGACCCTGAGGGGAGGGGAATACATCGAATACGACAAGCTCGTTTTCGCCACTGGCTCTCTCCCCAAAATACCCCCTTTCGCGAGGGAGGACTTCGAAAATCTCTTTTTTATCAGAAAAAACATCGATTATCTGACGCGCCTTAAGAATAAGATAGAAGCTTCCGAGGAAATAGTCATCATAGGCGGGGGGTTCATAGGAGTGGAGATGAGCGACGAGATCGCCAAGAGGGGCAAAAAAGTGACGCTCATAGAAGCGATGGATCACCTCCTCCTGCAGGCTTTTGACGATGAGTTCTGCGTGATGGCCGAGGACGAACTCAGAAAAAGGGGTGTCACCATAAGGACCTCCACAACGGTAAAGGGGTTCGTCGGGAGGGACAACAGGATCGAACACGTGGAACTCACCAGCGGTGAGAAAATCAGGGCCGATCTCGTCATCGTCTGTGTGGGATCCTATCCAAACGTGGAACTGGCCAAAAAGGCGGGTCTCGTAATAGGCTACTCCGGCGGCATCTGGGTCGACGAATATCTGAGGACCAGCGTGCCCGATGTCTTCGCCGTGGGCGACTGCGCGGAGAAAAAAGATTTCTTCACGAGGGAAGTCACGCCCGTGATGCTGGCATCGATAGCTACCTGTGAGGCCCGAATTGCAGGCGCCAACCTCTACAGGCTGAAAGCCGTGAGGGAAACCAAGGGCACACTGGGGATATTCTCCACCGCTGTCGGCGACCTGGTTCTTGGCGTCGCGGGATTGACGGAAGCCAGGGCGAGGAGGGAGGGGTTCGATGTGGTCGTCGGCGAATCGAAGACCGTCGACCGCCATCCCGGAGCAATTCCCGATGCCCACGAGGTAAAGGTCAAATTGATATTCTCAAAATATTCCGGCATGATTATGGGGGCTCAGATAGCAGGTGGAAAAAGCGCCGGCGAGATGATCAACATAGCCGGCGTGGCGATCCAGAAGGGCATGACCGCCGTCGAGATGGACACCCTGCAGATAGGAACCCACCCGCTGGTGACTCCTCCTCCCACGGCCTATCCGCTGATAACAGCGGCGGCGAATGCGATACTGAAAATCTTCAAGGAAGGTTAACTCAGATCTCAAAGAATGCTTTGAGCGGGGCGTGGTCCGAAGGTCGGACCACGCCCCTGTATTTTCTGTCCACGGAACAGCCGACAGCCCTGCCGTAAAGCTCATCGCTCACGAGAATGTGGTCTATCCTGAGTCCCAGGTTCTTCCTGAAGGCGCCCATCCTGTAATCCCACCAGGTAAATTCCTTCCCCGCGTTGAATTTGCGGAATAGGTCCCAGAGCCCGGCATCGATGAGGCCCCGGAAGGCCTCCCTCTCCTCGTCGAGGAAACAGACCTCCCCTCTCATGATCTCCGGATCGAAGACATCTATCTCCTCTGGGGCGATGTTGAAATCCCCCGCCACGAGGAGAGATCTTCCCTTCTCGAGCTCCTTTCTGACGGCCCTCTCGAGCCTCCTGAGAAATTCCATCTTGTAGTTAAAAGCCTCCTCTCCCGGATATCCTCCCCTCGGCACGTAGACATTTATCCCGATGAAAGACCCGAAGTCAACGGCCAGGACCCGCTTCTGGCCAAGAGGATCTTCGAAGTCCGGGTCGATTTCCTCCGCATCGACCCTCGTGAGAACCGCCACGCCGTTGTACTGGGGCTGACCTCTCTTTATGATGCGATAGCCGAGTTTCAGAAAGGGCTCCTCGGGAAACTTCTCGTCGGCCACCTTGGTCTCCTGGAAAAAGGCGACGTCGATGTCCTCATCCTCCAGGAAGCTCACGGCGATATGCAACCTGGCCCTTATGGAATTAACGTTCCAGGTGGCAAAGCTGAGCATAGCTGAATTATAAAGCCTGCTTTATCCTTAAATAACTCGAAAGGGGGAAGACATGAAAGTCTACATGGTCGGCAATGCCCACCTCGATCCCGTCTGGCTATGGAGATGGCCCGAGGGGGCGATCGAGGCCGCAAAGACCTGTCTCACCGCTCTCGAACTTCTTGAAAAACACGAAGGTTTTGTGTTCACCAGGGGCGAGACCTGGGTTCACAGGTGGTTCGAAAGGGCTTACCCCGAGGAATTCGAAAGGGTCAAAGAGTTCGTCCGGAAGAAAAGGTGGGCCGTGGTAAACGGCTGGATCGTCCAGCCCGACATGAACCTTCCCCACGGAGAGTGTTTCGTCCGACAGAGCCTCTATGGCAAAAAGTATTTCAGAGAAAAGTTCGGGATGGAACCAGAGATAGCATACTGTGTGGACAGCTTCGGGCACGCCGGCACATTGCCTCAGATCCTGAAAAAGTGCGGATACAGAGCCTTCGTGTTCATGAGGCCTCATCCCCACGAGAAACCCCTGCCCCAGACCTTCCGCTGGCGTTCGGCCGACGGCAGTGAGGTCCTTGCCTTCAGGCTTGTGACCAATTACGAGACCTTCGACATCGAGAAACTAAAAAGAAACATCGAGGAAACCCTTAAAAGCGCAATCCCTGACCTTCCGGCGACCATGTGTTTCTACGGCGTTGGTGACCACGGGGGAGGACCAACGAAGGAACAGATCGAATTCATCGAGAAAAACAGGAATTACCGGGACGGAGTCACGCTTCTTTTCGGCAGTCCCCTGCACTTCTTCGACGAAATAGAGCCCCACAGGGATAAGCTGCCCGTTGTGGAGGGAGACCTTCACCCCCACGCCGTGGGCTGTTATTCGGTCAACCTGGAGTTGAAAAAACTCAACAGGAAGGCCGAGGGCGAGCTCCTTCAGGGGGAAGCCCTCGCCTCCATGTCCTCCCTGGCGGGGAACTACGAATATCCTCACGATGACTTCGAGGCGCTGTGGGAGGACCTCCTTATGAACGGGTTCCATGACATCCTCGGTGGCACCACGACGAAGGAGGGCTTTGAGGACTTCAAAAAGTACATCGGGGGCATTCTCAGGGGGATCGATGAGATCAAAACCGACGCCGCCCTTAACGTCTTACGAAAACTGAAGCCCGGTGAAAAGGAAATTGCCTTCGTCCTTTTCAACCCCACGGGGCGGCATCGCACCGAGTATGCTGAGTTCGAGCCCTGGATGAACTGGAGGCCTTACGAGAATGGGGTGCTCATAGGCCCCGATGGGGAAGTTCCCTTCAGCTACGTGAGGCCGACTTCCCTGGTCAGAAACATGACCCGGATACTGTTCAGGGCCGATGTGCCTCCCTTCGGTTACTCCCTTTACAGGTTCAGGGAGGGAAAAAGAAAGAGTTTTGAGGGCCTGCTTTACGGCGACAACCGGGTCGAAAACGAATTCCTGATGCTCTCCCTGGAGGACAATGGAGAACTCAGAGTTCATTTCAAAAGGGAGGGCATTGAGCTAAAGGGCGAGGATTTTCAGTTTCCCCTGATACTCAGCGACGGATCCGACACCTGGGGGCACGGCGTGTACAGCTTCGAAGGAAAGAGGAATCCAGTCAGGGTCAGGAGGATCGAATTTGTTGAGAAAAGCGAGCTCAGGGCGACGATCCTGAGAGAGAGCGTTTCGGAGTTCTCCCTCATCAAGGAATTCATTAGCATCTACTTCGGCGAGCCTTATCTGAGAACCAGGTTTCTGATCGATTATCACGACAGACTGACCGTCCTCAAGCTATCCTATCGTTTCCCCTTCCGCCTGAAAAATATTCACGCGGAAATGCCCTATGGTTTCTCCGTGAGGGAGCCCGACGGGATGGAATCCCCGACAGGACGTCTCCTCCTCGTTGAGACGGAGAGATCCTGGCTCGGCTTTGCAAGCGATGCCGTACACGCCTACGACGCCATTGATGGCGAGGTGAGGCTGACGGCCGCGAGGTGCGTCCCCTTCGCCTGGCACGTCCCCTACGAGTTACAGCCAGATGCCGAATATGATTACATAGACGAAGGACTCAGGGAATTTGAGCTGTTATTCTGGGCCTTTGGGGAAAGGAAGGGCGACGAACTCAGGTTTTCCGACATCCTGAACAGCCCCCTCATCGCAATGAGCTCTCTGAAAGGAGACGGGAGTCTCCCTGACAGACGTTCCTTCCTCGAAGTTAAGCCCTCACCCAACGTGAGGGTCGAGGTCCTGATGAAAGGAGCCGGTGGAGAATACATCCTGCGGTCCTTCGAGACTCTGGGGAAAACCGGGGAGATATCGGTCCTGGGCAGGACCTTTGAGGTAAAACCTCACGAGCTCAAGACCCTGGTGATCAGGGACACAGAAGTGTTCGAATCCGACACCTGCTTCTGAGGG
>DRBW01000004.1 GCA_011042705.1 Caldifarciminota bacterium | reverse complement strand
TCCTTATGGCATTCAGGATCTCCTGATCGCTGACGCTTATGAAAGTCCCTCCCGATTCCCGCGCCGCCTTCAGGGCCTTCACCTGGTCGCGTGGGTTTGCCACCATTATGCTGTCGGCGATGGTGCTGACGGGCCTAACTTCCACCGTCTCCTTCCCCTCGAAGAAGGCCTTTTTCAGGGGAGAGCATCCCTCGGCCTGGACCCCGATGAGGCGGGGGAGGGAATCGATGAAGCCGATCCTGTGAAGGTCTCTGAACCCCTTCCAGACCGACTGAAAAATGCAGCCGTCGCCGACGGGTATTACGACCCAGTCGGGGGCTTTCCATCGAAGCTGTTCGGCGAGCTCAAGGGCAACTGTCTTCTTGCCCTCGCCGAGGTATGGATTGTAAGCTGTGCTCCTGAGATACCAGCCCTTCCTCAGTGCCAGTTCGATCGAGAGGTCGTAGGCATCATCGTAGGTGCCCCTTACCTGGTAGACCTCGGCTCCGAAAACCAGGAGCTGGGCGAGCTTCGCGCGGGGCGCCCCTTCCGGAACCAGAATCACTGTCCTGATGCCTTCGGGGGCAGCGTTGACGGCGAGGGACGAGGCGGCATTTCCGGTGGAGGCTGCCACCATTATTTCTCTCCCTTTCTCAAGCGCATGGGCAACGGCCACCTGGGAAGCCCTGTCTTTTAGAGATCCCGACGGATTCAGTCCGTCGTCCTTGAGCCATAGTTCGCCGAAGTCAAAATCCTTCTCGAGGTTTTTCGATCGATAGAGAGGCGTCCACCCGACCCTCAATCGGGGCAGGCCTCTCGAACCCGAAACGGGAAGGAGCGGCAGATATCGCCACTGAGAAAGAGGTCCCCTCTCTATGTCGGCGACCTTGAGGTTTTTTTTCAGGTCGTCGTAATCGTAGAGCACCTCGAGGGTTCCCCTTATCGGACCACAGCGGGGGCACACGTATTCCACCTCATCGGGCGAATAAATCCTGCCGCAGCTCACGCATCTGAGCCCTATAACCCTGCCCATTAAAGCCTCCTCCAGATCTCACGAGCCCGGATTCTCGCCCTCTCGAGAACGGAGGCCTCGTCGATATTTGTCAGCTTTCCGTCTCTCATAACAGCTTTCCCGCCCACGAAGACGTCGGTGACCTTCAGGGGCAAAAATCCAAAGACCAGGTGGCCCAGAAGGTTGTCGTCGGTGAATGGTGTGGGGGGAGAGTAATCGACCAGGATAAAATCTGCCCTGTAACCCTTTTCCAGTTTGCCGAACTTGCCGCCGAAGAACTGTCCGAGGATGGCGGGGTTGTTCTCGAAAAACATGCTGTAGGCCTGAGGATAACCGATCGATGGATTCCCCGTGGCGTGTCTCATGAGGATTATGGCTGCCCTCATCTCGCCGAGAACGTGCTGGGTGTAACCGTCGGTCCCGAGGCCGACCTTCAAGCCCCTCTTAAGCATAGCGGGCAGGGGAGGGTAGCCCACGGCGTTGTTCATGTTGGATGAGGGATTGTGGACTGTGCTGACCCCTCTCTTTTCAATTATGTCGATTTCAGATTTGTCGATGTGAACCGTGTGGATCAGGAGAGATCGATCCTTCAGGATGCCCTCCCTATCGAGCCTCTCCACGGTCCTCATCCCGTATTTTTTGAGGCTGTCCTCCAGGTCCTCGATTCCCTCGGCCACGTGTATGTGAAACCCGACGTTCAGGTCCGATTCCGCCTCGCGGCAGAGCTTCAGGGTCTCGGTGGAGAGGGTGAAGGAGGCATGGAGGCCGAAGGAAGCCCTTATTTTGTCGTCATCTCTCACTTTTCTCGCGAACCTGACGTTTTCCTCGATGCCCTCAAGGGCACCTTTCTTGCCGTTCCTGTCGGTAACTTCATAGGAAAGGACTGCCCTGAGGCCGACCTCCCTGACTGCCCTCTCGATGAGATCGAGGCTTCCTCTGATGTAGTTCGGCGAGGCGTGGTGGTCTATCAGCGACGTGACGCCACACCTCACGGCGTCGATCAGCCCCACCAGAGCGGAGAGATAGATGTCCTCGGGCTCGAGGACACGATCTAACTTCCACCAGATAAGTTCAAGGATCTCGCGGAAGCTGGAGGGGGCTCCCTTTATCGGCATGCCGCGGGCCAGGGAGCTGTACAGGTGAGTGTGGGCATTTATGAAGCCGGGCAGGGCGATCTTGCCGCCCCCATCGATCACCTCTGCACCCGGCAAGAGGGCTTTCAGTTTCTCGAAATCGCCGACCTCCGATATGATCCCGTCCTTCACCAGGATGGAGGATCTCTCCAGAATACCTCTCTCCGAAAGGGTGACGGCAGTGATGTCCTTGAGGGTGAAATTCAAGGGGAACCTCCTCAATCGATGGTTTCCATACGGATGCAGCCGGGCACCGGGCACACTTCCTTGCAGAGGGCGCAGCCCACACACCTCTCGTCGATCACTCTGGGCTTCCTGTCATCGCCGAATTCTATGGCCATATGCCCTCCGTCCCTGCAGGAGATATAGCAATCTCCGCAACCTATGCATTTCTCATGGTCTATTCGGGATTTTACCTTCTTCAGAGGGAGTTCGTCGTAGCTCCAGACGATGTGCTCCAGGGATTTGCCCACTATGTCTCTGGGGCTCTCGAACCCCATTCTGTCCATGTAGTAGAGGAGCCCGGATTTGAGATCGTCTATGATCCTGAACCCGTGAAACATGACGGCGGTGACGAACTGGACGATGTGAGCGCCCACCAGCATGAACTCAACGGCATCGCGCCAGTTCATTGCCCCGCCCGTTCCCGCTATGGGCATCCCGGTATAGCGGGCGATTTCGGCTATCACCCTGAGCGTGATGGGCTTTATCGCAGGCCCCGATAGCCCGCTGTAAGTGCTCTTTCCATCCACCGGGGGATTGGGCACCAGGCTCCAGATGTCAATTCCCATCAGGGCCGGTATGGTGTTTGACGCCGTTATGCCATCGGCGCCGCCCCTTTTGACGGCCATAGCGATCTCAACGATGTCGGTGACCTGAGGTGTTATCTTGATGAGGACGGGTATCTTCTTTCTCGCGCCCACCACCCAGCTCGTGACGAGTTCCGTCGCCTGAGCGCTCTGGGCCAGCATCCTTCCCGGTTCCTCTCCTATGTTCCCCTGGGGGCAGGAGAAGCTGCACTCGATCATATCGGCGCCGGCCTCCTCCAGAATCCTCACCAGAGATTGCCATTCCTCCCGGGAAGCGCCCATTATTGACGCGATTAGCACCTTCTCCGGGAACTCCTTCCTGAGTATCTCTATTCTCCTCGCCACCTCGTCGACGTGGTAGACCGAGATGAGATCAATGTTCCCCAGCGAAAGCTTGCTGTCGGCCTCCCTCATGGAGGCGAGCATGGGATAGGCGATGTCAACCCGCGTACCCGGTACCGATGTCGTCTTGAGGACAGCCCCGGCCCATCCGGCTTCGAAACCGCGTCTCAATATGTCCAGTTCATCGGTGGATGGCGCTGCCCCGAGAATGAAAGGATTTTCGAATTTTACTCCGAGAAATTCGGTCTCGAGTTTCATGATGACCTCCCGAGATATTCGGCGATGGCATGAGCTGCTCTTTTCCCCTGTGCTACCGCTTCCACCACTGTTCCTCCTTCGCCGGTCAGATCTCCAGCTGCAAAAACGCCCTCTTTCGAGGTTCTGCCCCTTTCATCGACGAGAATGAATCCCTTTCGGTCTCTCTCCACTTCCGGAAAGTAAGGGGGAGCTGTTTCTCCTATAGCCGGCACAACTATGTCTGCCTCGATGATGAACTCGGAACCCTCGATGGGCACCGGTCTGGGCCTGCCGCTCTCATCGGCTTCCCCGAGGCGCATCCTGACGAATCGCACGCCCTCTACCCGGTCCTTTCCCAGTATCTCCAGGGGGGAGACGAGGTAGAGGAATTCAACGCCCTTGAGAAAGGTGAGGACCCTTTCCTTCGTCCAGGAAGGAGCATATTTCAACTCCCTCCTGTAGGCTATGAGAACGTGCGCACCCTTTTCCTTCAATACGAAAGCGCTGTCGAGGGCCACATTGCCGCCACCTATGACGACGGCCCTTTTGCCAGAAAAATCGGTTTTTTTCTCCCTGGCCGACCTGAGGAGCTCCTTCGGCCCGATCACGCCCGTGAGATCGGCGCCGGGAATCTTCAGGCCTCTTTCGACGAGGCCGAAGGCGAGAAGCACGGCATCGTAACCTTCGAGCTCAGTGAGGGATCTGATTTCTTTTCCCTCGAAGACCTTAATGCCGGGCCTTTTTAAGGCCGCTATGTCCCTCTCCACTGCCTCGGATGGCAATCGTTCAGAGGGTATCTCTGCGATCGGAATGCCGCCGACCTCTCTCCTGTCAAAAATGTGGACCTCATATCCGGACTCGATCAGCTTGAGGGCAGCCGTGACGCCTGCGGGGCCCGCTCCGACGATCGCCACCTTCTTACCTTTCAGCCTCCTGGGCTCGATCACGTCCCTGTAGCCCAGGGTCTCCGTCACGTAGTTGTGGAGTTCCCTTATCCTTATAGGTTCGTCAATGAGCCCCCTGATGCACTCTTTCTGGCAGAGGTTCTCGTCGGGACAGACGTAACCACAGGTGTCGGCGAAGGGGTTTGCGGACTTGATCTTTCTGTAAGCCGCTTCGAGATTTCCGGACCTGATGTGGTAGATAAATCCCGGGATATCTATGTGAGCCGGACAGTTTCTGGTGCATGGA
>DRBW01000154.1 GCA_011042705.1 Caldifarciminota bacterium | reverse complement strand
TCTCAGTTCAGGTCAGCCCTGGTCCTTCTGGACGATACCCTGTATCTCTATCCGGCCGATGCTGACGCAGATATGGGATATATAGAGCCCAATTTCCAGGGAGTGGAGGGGCTGACACTGGGAGGAAAGCTCGTGGATATTCCTTTTCTCAAGGGAAAAAACGAGATGGACAGCTTCCACATCAAGGTCCACCTCGCCGGCGAGGGACGCGCGGAGGTCAGGTTACGGGAGGAAGCGAGGGGCAGGCAGGCCCTCCGCCTCAGGGAACTCAGGGTTTTTTCTCCGGAGGAAAAGAAGAAGAGGGTGGAGGAGAGGCTAAGCGAGCTCTTCCCAGCTTCGGAACTTCAGGATTTCAGTCTCGGAAACCTGAGCGACCTCTCCCGGCCGGTCGTGCTGGAGGTCAGGTTTGTCCTCGATGATTTTTACAGGGAACTTGGCGACTACATTTTCTTCAGGCCGCCGGGGTTGAATTACAGCGCGAGGGAAGCCGCGCTCGAGGAGAGGAAACTCCCCATCTACGTGGAGGAAGGCAGCTGGATAAGGCACAGCTACGAGATAGAGATCCCCGAGGGATACGAAGTTGAATACTTTCCAAAATCGGCGAACTACGAATCACCACTCCAGAAATACTCAGTTGCCGTGAAGGCAAAGGGCGGGAAGATATTCTTTGAGGACAGCGCCGAGAGATTGCCGGGTCTTTTTGACAGGTCTTCCTATCGAGATTTTAAATACGTTGTGGGGAAAATGTCCGATGCTTCCAAGTCCTGGATTGTCCTCAGGAGAACGGATAATTTAAAAAAATAAGGAGGTGAGAGTATGACGATTTTTCTCTTAATGGCACTTCTGGCAGGGACTCCGGAGGGAGGAAAGAATGGCGTGCACCTCAAAGCGGACAGCGTCAAGCCCGACACCGCCGTCCTCGATAGCCTGAAGGTAGAGAAACCGGACACATCAGCTCCAGTAAGACCTCTCGAAGAGGCATTGAAAGAGGACTCTACAAAAGTCTTGCCCCAGCCTTTGCCTGGCAAGAGAAGGATCAAGGGTATCAGGAAAAGGGCTGTTGTGCTCAAGATGTTCACGGGGAACGAAAAGAAAGTGAAAGAAGAAGAGGAGGGAGGACCCCAATTGAAATCCGAGCCGCTTCCGCCCGAGAAGGCAGAGGAAAAGGGGAAACCAAAGGAGTAATACCTGGAGGCTTTTTGAGGAAAGTCTTAATAGCCCTGAAGAAGAAGGAAGAAAATGTAGAGAAGATCGCGGGCGAATTGCTGTCCGACATCGCGGAGGTGCTCTTCCTTGAGGATATCGAGGATGGGGTGGAGGATGTGGAGGTCCTCGTCCTGTTTCAGTGGAGGGGTGTTATTGGAGAAGGACTGATCGGCAGGCTCAGATCTCTGAAATTTATTCAGGCCCTGACAGCCGGGGTCAATCACTTACCTTTCGAGGAGATTCCTGAAAATGTCCTCGTGGCCTCTAATTCCGGGGCGAACGCCGAATACATAGCCGAACACGCCTTCGCCCTGATGCTCGCGGCTGCCAAGCGCCTTTTCCTCCACGACAGGCTTCTCAGAAAAGGCGAGTTCAGACAGGATATTTTCTCGAAGCCCCTGAGAGGGTCGGTGCTGGGCATTCTGGGCCTGGGTTCAATAGGGCGACGTATACTCGAACTGGGATGTTCCTTCGGTATGAAGGTCTACGCCGTGAGGAAAAGCGGAAAGCCTGAAGCTGGTGCAGAATTTGTGGGAACTCCTGACGACCTTCCCTATGTGCTGCGGGAAGCGGACTACCTGGTGATCGCCCTTCCCCTCACCCGGCACACCGAAGGCCTTATAGGTGAGAGGGAATTGTCCCTGATGAAGAGGGACGCCGTTCTTGTCAACGTTTCCAGGGGCAAGATAATCGATCAGGAGGCTCTTTACAGGCACCTCCTGTCCAATCGCGAATTCACTGCGTGTCTCGATGTGTGGTGGAATTATCCCCGCGCAGAGGAATCCTTCAGACAGGATTTCCCTTTTGAAAAATTGCCAAACGTGGTAATGACGCCTCACATAGCCCCGCTCGTGCCGGGTTATTTCGAAAACATGTTAAGGCACGCCCTTGAAAACGTGAGGACATTTCTTTTGTGGGACAGTCCTGCCAACATCGTCGATCGCAAGGATTACGTGCCCTGAGCTCGGGACTCGTAAAGATTTGGCCTTTGACTTCTGAGCTTGAAGCCGGCGACCCCTATAATTTTAAAATTGTGCAAATTGACAAATTCCGAACCGAGTCCTATCATATTGAAAAGGGGGGACTTATGAGAAAACTTCTTCTATATCCCATAATACTCCTTGTTGTTTCCTGTTCGACGGGCCCCATGGGGAGGGCATATAGATATTTGACCTATGTGCCGTCCGATTATCCCAAGGCAAAGGCTATTATCCTTCTCGAGGAGGGTGAGTCAATGATAGAGGTGAAAACTCTGAGCGTTTTCCACAGAGTTCACAGGATCATAAAGCTTTTCGACAAGAGTTGCTTTGATGAATTGGGGGATGTCTCAATCAGCTATAACAGATCTTATGAGTCAATAGTTAGCCTCAAAGCCTGGACTATCAAACCTGATGGAAGGGTAATCAGCGTAAATGATATCTATGAAGAGACCGTCGTGGATCTCTCCGGGGTCAATGACGTGAAGAGAAAGGTGGTCGTCTTTCCGGGTCTGGAGGAAGGCTGCATTATAGAATACGATTACACGATTCGGTCCAAAATCCCTGTCCCTCGCGGCTGGATATTTATGAACGCCTATCCAACCTTGCTGTCGAGGTTTACCCTGATAATGCCCGAAGGCTGGGCATATCTATATCACTGTAAAAACGGAACTCCCAAGGAAAGGGTGGAGGAGATGGTTTCCCATGGTGGAATTGACTGGGCTGCTTTCATCTGGGAGATGGAGGACATTCCTCCTCTGAAAGAGGAACCCTATAGTCCTCCTCTGGTCGACATTGCCCCGAGCGTCTATTTCACCCCGGCCTCGATTTTCGGCATGAATGTTAGAATGGGCTGGAGAGACATAGCAAAGGTTCTCGAGGAGTTGTACCTCGACAGAAGCTTCAGAAGCCGCAAGCTGGAGAGTTTCGCTCACTTCGAAACCATGGGCTATGGCGATGCTCTCAGCAAGGCAAAGAAGCTCTATTCTTTTGTTCAGAAGGACATTCGTTATGTCACCATCTCTTTGGGACTGGGCGGATGGCTGCCGACCCCTCCGGAGGAAGTCATAGATAGGCGCTATGGAGATTGTAAGGATAAGGCCGTGCTTCTCGTCAATCTGTTGAGGTCAGAGGGCATCGAGGCCTATCCAGTGCTTGTCAGGACGAGAGATGAAGGCCTTCTTGACGAAGCGATTCCTTCTTTGCAGTTCAACCACGCCATAGTGAAAGCAGTGATCGATGGAAAGAGCTATTTTCTCGATCCCGTACATGAGTTTCTGCCTTTTGGCAGTCTCATGCCCAACTGCTACGGAGTTAAGGCATTTGTTGTGGGAGCAGGTGAGAGATACTTTGAAGATATAACGGTTCCTCCTGCCTTTTGTAACGCATCGAAGGTTGTCCTTGTGGGCGCAGTGAACGATCACGGCAGCCTGAAGGGGAAAATGAAAATGCAATTTTCGGGCTATCGAGCGGTCCTTTTCAGGAGCATTTTAAGTCGTCTTTCTGAGGAGGAGAGGTTCAAGAATTTCGAAGCGCTCCTGAAATCATACAGGCCCGAGGCAAATATCAGTAATTTCGAACTTTCAAATCTGGGCGATCTGGATTCCTCTCTCACCGTGATTTTCGATATCGATATTGGAAACTATGCCAAGGTTGCAGGGGAATACATCTTTGTTCCCACTTCCCCTATACCATCCGATATACCGTCTTTCAGTGAGAGTGAGAGGGAGTACCCCGTGTATCTGGATTTTCCCTTTACCGTGTCTTTTGAGGAAACCCTCTCCTTCAATCGGCCTGTTGCCATCGAGAGGAAATCGGAACCGAGAGTCACATCGGACTGGGGATCCTTCGTAGTTTTCGGAGACATCAGAGGGACGAAGTTGGTGTTGAGCAAGTTCTTCAGTTTGAAAGCGATAGAGGTATCACCTCGTCGGTATAAAGACTTCAAGAAATTTGTGGATACCGTCCGTGCCAAAGATAACGAGGAATTGCTTCTACGAGCCAGATAACGATCTAAAGCGAACTGATCACATCACTCTGTTTCCGAATATAACAACTTTCACAATACAAAATCCCTTTCTACGTTATACTGTGTTCAAGCTAGATGTTCAGCTTTTCTCCTGTAACCTATTTCCTCCTACATTTTGAGGAACATGACCCGGTAAGTTTTCCCCCGCGTCCTGGCAGCCAGAAAGTAAACTCCGGGTCCGATCGAAGCCGGCAGTTCGAGTATGGCCTGGGAGCCGTTTAAAAAATTCGGCCTGCACCTGCCTATCTTTCTGCCGGAAACGTCGTAAATCTCGAAGCTCAAAGGAACTTCCGGCGTTCTTATAACTGCTCGCAGTATATTGCCTTTAACAGGATTTGGGCTGAGGGTTATTGGGGCTTCGGCCTCTTTACCGATGGCAATGCCTTCGATTACCTGGAGATATGAGTTCAGGAATACGCCATATATATCGTCATTTTGGACGAAGGCGAGGAAGATCTTCTCTCCGTCGAAGGCGGCGGAGAGCTCCGTGATCGGCTCCGGGGTAACTATGACCGGGACGCCCGTCGAATCAATCAGTCCTGTCTCTGGGTCGTACCTTAC